>CALHVH010000013.1 GCA_938039225.1 uncultured Gammaproteobacteria bacterium | reverse complement strand
CCAGAGTAAAAACTCTGGCTTTTAGCATACTTAATTTAATAAACTTAAATTAAAAATTAGTCTTAAAGGATATGCCGTAATAACGTTCCGCATCTCGTGGAATTTGATAACGGAACCCATCACCACTAAATGTAGTTAAATAACTTTCATCGGTTAAGTTCTTAGCTATCAAAGTAACTCTATACTTGTCTTCATCAAAAGAGAATCCAACACTGCCATTAATTAGATTGTAATCTGGCAACAGAGCCGCTGGATTAGTTGAGCCATCATTTCCAGGTAACGTAGACACTTGCTCATCAGTATGTACAAATGAACCGTTAAAAATAATGTCTGCCTTAGATAGAGGTAAGATATAGTTTGCCGTTAATGTATATTTCAAATCAGGCGAGAATGGTACATCCAAGCCACTACGATCTGTACAAGCACCTGGCGCGACACCTACTGGACAATTAAACCGATCTATCTCAGCTTTAATAGAAGCTAATCCGCCAGATAATTGTAATCTCTCCGTTGCCTGCCATAAGAAGTCGGCTTCAAAACCCGAAGTACTTACATCACCGGCATTAGTTAAACGCGTAATCGTAGTACCACTTGAATCATCAAAGTTATTCGCCTGGAAACCTTCAATATCGGTACTAAACAAGGCAAAGTTTGCGAATAAATTACCCGACGTATATTTATATCCAAGCTCTAAGGAATCCGAACTTTCTGAGCCTATAGGTAAGGTATCGTTGATACCCATATTATAAAAAGTATTAAAGGCAGGTCCTTTATAACCTTGCGAATAAGTACCGTACAACATACCAGACGCATTAGGCTCCCATTGGAAACCAAGCTTGCCTGAGGTATCTGTATCAGATGTTGAGTTTGAGAAATCAGTATTATTACCTACGCCTCTTACACCAACACCGCGACGTCCAAACGGATCGTTATTAGTTCGCACATGATTAAATGAAACCTTGTCATCGGTGTAACGGGCGCCAAAAATTAAACGTAAATTGTCACGCAATGCATACTCACCCTGCCCAAAGACTGAAAAGTTTTTGAATTCAGTATCAAATACTGCTGTTGCCGCAACAATGTCATTAGCTAAACACGTTAAACCAGGATTAGCCGCTAAAATTGGAGCATTGTTAGGATGTACCTGACAGCTGGCGTCTCTTCGGAAACTACGATCAGATTCTAAATTCCAATAAAATAGACCTGCTTGCCAGGTTAACGCTTGATCAGCATTCGAAGCAATTCGTAATTCTTGCGAAAACTGCTTCCAACTTTGCTCACCAATATCATGCAATTGAAAGAAGGTTGTAGAAAAATCTACTGGTAAAGCAACATCACCTGCATTCGAAGTAAAATCACCTTCACGAATTTCGGTATTTTCCCAATCACGAACAGCCGTGATTGAAGTTAAGGTGTAATTATTGAAGTCTGATTCGACTTGCACCGAAAAAGCGGTAGTGTCATCGATAGTTTCGGTTGTTAAATCGTGATCAACACTACGTTGATCTAAATCAAAATCAGCAACGCCATTAACTATACCGTTACTATTTGGAGCAGCTGGTGATGCTGGGTTTCGTCCACTGGGAAGAACCTCTAAATCGGCACAACAATTATCTTCAGCACTATAGTTCTCTGCAATAACTAGAACTTGGGTGTTGTCTGTCACATCCCATTCGTAAACACCACGAAGACCTGAGCGGTCGTAACCATTTATGGTTTCATTATTAAAAACGTTATTAATGTAACCATCAAACTCACCATTAAAGTAAGTAAGGCTAGCTCTTGCATTAGGGCTTAAAGGGCCATGCACACGACCTTTAAAACGTCTTTCTCCATCTTTAAAAAAAGATATATCAGCACTACCACCAAACTCATCATCTGGTCTCTTGGTGGTCAGGTTTACCACACCAGCTGAAGCGTTCTTACCAAACAAGGTCCCTTGTGGACCACGTAAAACTTCAACTCGCTCTAAATCATATAAATCGGTAAATGCCTGGCCTGAACGACCTAATACTACGCCATCCACTACGGTTGATACACTAGGTTCAGCGGCGGTACTAAAAGACACCGTTCCTATGCCACGAATAACCACGGTTGAATTTCGGTTGGTATTACCTTTGCGAAAAGAAACAGATGGAATTAATTGTTGTAAACCTTCTAAGCCAATAGTTTGAGCAGCCTCAATTTTTTCAGAGTCTAAGACACTAACGGCAACAGGAACATCTTGCACACTTTGAGCTCGTTTTTGTGCAGTTACGATTATCTCTTCTAACTGACCTTCTTGTGCGTAGCTATAAGATGCACTCAAGCTACTAATAAAAAATGCTAACAACAAGCAGACGCGCCTGGATACGTAGTTTCGTTTCATGCTAAAACCCCTCATTTGATTAAACACTTATTTTTGATTATGTTTTTTTCGTAATACATCAACTGTTTAAACAGTTAACACAATGTAACAATAGTACATCATACTTAAGCTGTATTACAACATATATCTTATATAAGACATCCCTACCATTTAGTAGGTACTATCAAAACGCTTGAGAGACCAAACACAGAAAATGCTATTTAGAAATATGACCAAAGCAACCAAAGGCCAGAAGGCCTCTGAAAAACCTCCAACTAAGCCTACAGGTGAAAAAATCAAATAAATCAATACGATACCTGTAAATAAGCTTGCACTTACTGCCCAGGCATAGCGCCATGGTTTAAGACTCACTTTAGCCTTAGGAGTAAATTTCCAAGGCTTATCACTTGGCCAAAAATAACCAATTCCGAGCATGATACTGATCTCAATAACGAATAAAACGGCATAAATATGAATAAAGTTAAGCTCGATATCCCAAACAAATTTCAACAAAGCGTATGCGATAACATGAAAAATAATAGCTATTTTAGGAGCTATCGAAGGCACATTCTTGGTGAAAATACCAATTAAGACGACTGCGATAACTGGAATATTATAAAAACCAGTAAAGATTCTAATAATTTGCCACAGACCATCCGGTGCGAATTGCAGTAAAGGCGCCACAATAAACGAGAACAGCGCAATGATTACACTGGCAATTTTCGCCACCTTGATTAACTCTCCGTCGCCAACCTCACGCTTCATCAACGGCTGATAAACATCTAAACAAAACAAAGTAGCAGCACTATTCAATAAAGAGTTAAATGAACTAAACACCGCACCTAATAATACCGCTAAGAAAAACCCAGATAAATAAACGGGCAAAACATCTTTAACTAATTGCGGATAAGCCAAATCGATAGTTGGCAATTGATCACCAGCACTTGCATACAAATGAAAAGCAATAATGCCTGGTATCATCATCATAAATGGAACCAGTAACTTAAAGTAGCCCGACAGCAAAACACCCTTTTGCCCTTCTGCCAAACTTGCTGCACCTAAGGTACGTTGAATAACATATTGATTGGTTCCCCAATAAAACAAATTAGCCAAAATCATTCCAGTAAATATAGTCCCAAAAGGTACAGGGTCTGCACTGCTGCCTACCGCATTTAATTTATGCGTTTCTGTAGTTGCAATAGTTGTTAAGCCAGATAAAAAACTACCATCACCTAAAGCGATAAGGCCTAAAGTAGGCACTAAAATACCAATAATCAGTAAACCAATTCCATTAATTGTATCGGATACAACTACAGCCTTAAGACCACCAAACACAGCAAACAAAGCACCAATAGAACCAATCATTAACACCGTAAGCACTAATGCTTGCGAGTAAGGTAGATTAAATAAGGTCTCTATATCAAATAAACGTAAAACGGCAACTGAACCAGAATAAAGAATAGATGGAATAGTTATCAAACCATAGCCCACCATAAACAACACGACCGTAAGACGTCTGACACCATCATCAAACCGATCTTCTAAAAAACTAGGTAAAGTTGTAAATGCACCCGCCAAATACTTAGGTAAAAACACTAAAGCCATTATGATTGTGGCAAATCCAGCCGTCACTTCCCATGCCATGGCACTTAAGTTGAAACCATAAGCGGATCCATTTAAACCGATTAATTGTTCAGCTGATAAGTTTGTAAGCAACATAGAACCAGCAATATATACACCGGTTAATCCACGACCTGCTAAGAAATAACCATCTTTATCATCAACTGTGCCCTTAGTTTTTTGATACGCAATCCAGGCCACCAAAAACATAAAAAAGATACACGATGCGAGAGTAAAAAAAAGATTATTGCCTTGCATTAAACTTGTCCTAAAAAATATTTAAATTAAAAATTAAAATTACACTCGTGGAGCCCAAAGTTCGCTTGGGATGTTTTTTTGATTAAACTCATCACTGTGTTGAACTAATTTACACAGTGGTATGCGTGCATTTTTACGTACAAATACCGCCATTTCATCTAAAGCTAAATTTTGTTTATAGACCTGTTGACCAACTAAGACTTTTGCCGCTAAGCGATTATCTATATCAAACTGCACCCATTCACCTTTAGGTAAATAAAATTCAACTTCATCATCCGGAGTAAAACAAGGAACCACTAAAAAGTCATTACCAAACATAAATTGATTTTCAAATGCCCAAGACTGCTTTTCTTGTGGAAAAGCTAAAACCATGGCTCGTTGTACAGGTAAACCCGTCTCAGAGGATTCTTGAAAACAGTTTTCGAGGTAAGCAAGTAGTCGATAACGAAGATGCACCGCCTTTGTGACGGCCGCATTAGCTTCATCACTGTAAGACCAGGGCTCTCTTGCTCCAATACCATGAAAACGAAAATGAGCTGAAAAAACGGCAGCCTGACTCCATCTTACGTAAAGTTTGTCATCACGTGTATCCCTATAAAAACCACCAACATCGGTAGCGTAAAATGGTGCACCGGATAAGCCCCAAGATATTCCTCCACGGATATTACTCATCATGCCTTCCCAGTCTGCTTGAGGATCACCACCCCATTGACTATTAAAGCGTTGCGAACCTATCCATGCCGAACGAGAGAAAATAAAGGCCCCTGATTTAGAATACATTTCTGCAGCTTCATACACACAACGATTATATAAATGAGCATACACATTATGAAGCGCTTTACCTGACTCACCATTGTAAGCAAGCATATTATCGTCTTCGACTTGCTCCCCAAAGTCGGCCTTAATCATATCTACACCATCATCAAATAAGGTCTTATGAGCATCACGCCAAAATTGATAAGCATCTGGATGAGTAAAGTCGACAATTCCTGAACGTGGTAAAGGCGTAAGCACTTCGCCAAAGGCCTGTTGATCCCAATCGTATTGATAAGCTTCACCGGTACGTTTATCTTTAAGTAACCACCCCTTGTCAGCAAACTCTTTAAACCAAGCATGCTGAACCGATATCAAAGGATATTCCCAAACACAAATTTTAAAGTCGAGAGCCTTAAGCTGTTTAATAACTTTAGCCGGCTCTGGATAACGCTTTTTACACCACTCAAAAGTAAAACGTGTATCCGTATCTTGCCAAGCTCGACCATCAAAGCTAATTACATCACAGGGCATTTTGCGCTTACGCACCTCTTCAGCTACAGCTAAGATCTCATCAGCATCTTGATAATAAGCTTTTGAAAGAATAACTCCAGCACTCCAACGCGGTGGAACAGGAGCATGGCCAGTTAACTCAGCGTAGTATTGAATAATTGTTGCTGCAGGATTTGCGTCTTGTATAGATTGCTTAGCTTTGGGTTCTGCAAAAAGAAACATATCAAAGTATTCATCTTCAACTAATAGCGTGTAATTTCTTTGCGACCAAGGCGCATAACCAACAGCGTGCGTCACAGGCGCTGGCGTATTTACAAAAACGCCCCAGGCTTCAGGACTCCAGGCGAATGGTGTATTTTTATAGGATATTTCAGCATTCACGCCCAGCGCATCATGATTGTATGAACGCAATAATTGCCCACGTTTATTTAAAGCCCCCCATTTTTCACCTAAACCATAAATAGCTTCGCCAGACTTCAAAGCAATGCTAAATAGCCACCCATTTGAAGTTCTAGCCAATGCAGGCACCCTATGCTGACGCTCAAAATGAGAATCAGTACAAGACTGTAGAATTAAATGTCCAGATGCATCACTTAACTTAAAAGCCAATGGATTATGCCTAATGTCTAAATGATACTTTGAGCTTTTGACAACACTGTATTCAGTAAAGTTAGTTACCTCGACATCTTCAGCTTGTACTTTATTTACTAACAAATCGTAATGATTCTGTCGTGGTACAGCAGTGGAAACTCTTAATCCATATTTAGTTAAACTAAAATGCAAGTCACCTGCCTGAGTTTGGCAAACAACAGCCCCATCAATACATTTGAGTGGAGCTAAGATTTTTAACGCTGATATTTGATTCCAATCAGGGATATTTATATCAAAACCTGACTCTGTCTGTTTGCTTGTCATAAATTACTGTTTCTTAAAATTACATACTGCTCGGCTTAGCAAAAGGGTTAACGTAAATTAACGGAATATACAAAATCCTCAGTTTTACAAAAAGCCTCACTCCATTCCACAATCCGGCCATCTATATTTACACTGGCTCTTTCTACTAATAAGACCGCAGCACCTGCATCAATTTCTAAATAGCTTGCATAATCACTTGGCACAGTCACTGCTCTCAATTCCTCTCTCACTTCAACAATACTGATTGCAAATTTTTCTTGATAAAGGGTGTATAAAGAATTGGGCAAATCATCCATCTTATCGATATCTGGAAAAACAGATAAAGGTTGAATAATTTTCTCAACAATTACCGGCTTATTTTTTAATGTTCTTACACGACGCAGTTCAACAATTTTTTCTTTAGCCTGTAGACTTAAATGCTTAGCCTCAGCTTTTGTACACGCTCGTCTTTTTATTGAAATAATCTTACTATCAGGAATTAAATGTGAACCATTGGGTTCTCTAAAATGAAAAAACCTAAACAAAGAACTTTCTTGTGTAAATTCAGAGACAAAGGTCCCCTTGCCCTGACGCCGTTCAAGTAAGTTTTCTGAAACCATTAAATCCAAAGCCTTTCGTACGGTCCCTTGACTCACATTAAGCTCGGCCGCAAGAGCTTGTTCGCTTGGTAGCGCCTCAGATGGTTTAAGCTCACCCCTGACAAGTTTTGCTGTCATGTAGTCATAGACTTGTTTATACAGAGGCTGAAAATTCGGTGATAAGGACATGGTATATTCTTCTTATTAGTTGATTTTTATGAAAAAATTGCACCTTTATTATTAGTGCATTACTCATTTCGGTCAATCTAAAATACAAGGTTTTGGGCACATGAGATTAAAAATCTGCTAATTTTGAAACCAGATGATGACTTATGTCTTATATAAGATATAATACTTTGCAACAAATAACCACTAGAGACCATGAGACTTGTATGAGTAAACAAAAAAAAATGTCCAAAATAGGCTTCGGCCTTTGGAAAATTCCTCAAAAAGAATGTGCTGATATTGTTTACACCGCAATCCAGGAAGGCTATAGACATTTTGATAGCGCCTGTGATTATGGCAATGAAATACAGGTTGGTGAAGGCATAAAACGAGCTATTCAAGATGGTCTATGCACTCGCGATGAACTTTGGATTACCTCAAAATTGTGGAACACACATCACGCTGCTGAGCATGTTGAGTTAGCCTTGCAAAAAACTTTAGCTGATTTACAGTTAGATTATCTAGATTTGTATTTGATTCATTTTCCTATCGCGCAAGCATATGTTGCGATAGAAGAACGCTATCCCGCCGAGTGGTTATTTGACCCAACTGCCGAAAACCCAGGTATGAAGCTTGCTAAAATCCCCTTAAGTGAAACCTGGCACGCTATGGAAACCATGGTAGATAAAGGACTATGCAAAGAAATTGGTGTGTGTAACTACACCAGCGGTCTCTTACAAGATTTAATTAACTACGCTCGCATCAAACCGAGCATGTTACAAATTGAGTCTCACCCTTATCTCACTCAAGAAAAACTGATTCGCTTTTGCTTACAACAAGACATTGCAGTCACAGCTTTCTCTCCTTTAGGCGCACTATCCTATTTGGAACTTAATATGGCCAAACAGCAAGAATCTGTTTTGCAACAACAGGTTGTTATTGATGCAGCACAGCGCCTTAATAAAACACCAGCCCAAGTTGTTTTACGCTGGGGCGTTCAACGTGGCACTGCAATCATCCCCAAAACTACTAAAACGAGTCGCATGCAAGAAAACATCAGTATCTTCGACTTTGAGCTAAGTGACTCTGAAATGCAGGCAATTAGCGCACTCAATATCAATCGACGTTTTAATGACCCTGGCGATTTCTGCGAGGCGGCTTTTAATACCTTTAATCCAATCTACGACTAATCTTACTTTACTCACTTTGGTGCAACTATGAACGATACAGTTAATTTTCATAATCTTCCTGATCAACTCGAATTCAAAAACAGCGTATTTCCACGTGCTGTATTAAATGCACAAAACTTTACGAGTATTGAAGAATGTGCACAATGGATAGAAACACATAAGCCTGAATTAGAAGCTGAATTAGAGCGCTCAGGTGCATTATTGTTTAGAGGTTTTCCTATAAATTCTGCTGAGACCTTCGACACTTTCTCAGCTGCCTTTAATTACCCTAATTTCACGTATAAGGAATCACTTTCTAATGCGGTGCGAATTAATTTTACAGAACGCGTATTTACCGCCAATGAAGCACCTAAAGAAGTAGAAATTTTTCTTCACCACGAAATGGCTCAAACACCTATTTCTCCGGATAAATTATTTTTCTTTTGTAAGGCAGCGGCTGACAGCGGTGGTGCAACTCCAGTTTGTAGATCAGATGAACTTTATGCGGCACTTGAAAAGGTTGACCCTAAACTGGCCACTGACTTTCTTGATAAAGGCCTTAAATATACAACTAATATGCCGGCAGAAGATGATATAAACTCAGGCCAAGGACGCAGCTGGAAAAGTACATTAAGCGTAGAGAGCAAAAAAGAAGCTGAAGAAAAATTACAAGAACTAGGCTATAGCTGGGAATGGTCTAGCGATGATAGCCTCAAAGCAATAACCCCAGTTTTACCCGCTGTTAAAATCTTAGACAATGGCGTAAAAGTTTTTTATAACCAATTAATTGCGGCCTATATGGGTTGGGACGGTGTACGTGAAGACCCGTCACGAGCTATTACTTTTGGTGATGGTTCAAAAATCCCAGCTAGCGGTTTAGAGATGGTGGTTAAGCTTTCAAAAGAATTTACCTACGATGTTAGTTGGCAAGATGGCGATGTAGTCTTAGTGGATAACAAAATGGCAATGCATGGTAGACGCCCTTATAGCGGCGAGAGAAAACGCCAAGTACTTGTAGCTCTAGCTGCCTAAACTACACACATGCATTCTCAAATTCAACGTCTTGCTCCGGGACTCAGCGTTGCTGTACTTATTGGTCTTGCAGCACTCTTTTTAAGTGAACATTATGGTTCACCAGTAATGCTTTTAGCTTTACTGCTTGGCATAGCGGTAGCTTTTTTATATGAAGAAACTAAATGCAAAGAGGGTGTAGATTTTGCGGCAACAGCCGTTCTCAAATTTGGAGTGGCGCTCATTGGCTTGCGTTTAGCGCTTTCTGATTTGATCGACTTAGGCTGGCAAACTGGCTTACTTCTAGTTCTTGCAATCATGAGCACGATATTGATTGGTCACTTATTATCAAGACTTGTAGGCCTACCAAAACACTTTGGGTTTTTATCAGGTGGGGCGGTTGGAATCTGTGGTGCTTCCGCAGCACTGGCAATATCGTCAGTGCTTCCAGAACATGAGTGCAAAGATCGCGATACTGTACTTACTGTTATTGGAGTAACCATATTATCTACCATTGCCATGGTTTTGTATCCAAGCATTGGCTCAGCCTTAGACATGAACACGACCCAAACAGGCATATTTCTTGGCGGCACTATTCATGACGTTGCACAGGTAGTTGGAGCTGGTTACTCAGTATCAGTCGAAACAGGTGATATTGCTACTCTAACAAAACTGGTTAGAGTCAGTCTTTTAGTACCGGTTGTGATGATTTTATTATTGACACTTAACCCAAAACAAACCTCAGAGAAAAAAAAGCTACCTATCCCTTTATTTTTAATCGCGTTTGTTGTCCTTATGCTGATCAATAGTTTTGTAAGTCTACCCACTGCATTGGTTGCAACCAGCAGTGAGATTTCTCGCTTTGCATTAATTCTTGCAATGGCCGCGATTGGCATGAAAAGTAACTTACGCAAATTATTAGAAGTGGGCCTTAAACCAATTGCAGTCATGCTATGTGAAACACTTTGGATCGCGGCGGTAATTTTAATAGGAATAAAGATTATCTAACGCTCATGCAATACTCACTGTAAATTTTTCCTCAGTGAGTTAAGCCTTGGTTCAGAAAAGACATCGTACTATACAAACTCGATCAACAAGAATATCTCGATGAAAGAGGATACGATGATGAAAAAATTTCACTTATTTGCAGGCTTGATCACAAGCTCTTTATTATCCAGTGTCACACTATTCGCAGACCATGACGAACACTATGAAGATGCGCCAGTAAAGCCATTAAGTCTTTTAGTAAGTGGCGGCTATGACTTTGGCGGGGATAAACTTTTAGAAATTGAGTACTTTGATGGCTCAGTAGACACCCTAAGAACCGGGCAAGGTTTCAATGTAAATGTTGGTGGCGAGTTACGTCCTGGAGCATCACAAGATTTTTCTATTCGCGGTACTGCCGGTTTTCGTTTCTCATCGAATCGTGAATCCGACGTAGATGCTTCTATTTATAGTTTTCCAATTGAATTGTCTGCCAACTGGTACCCAAGTCGTGATTTACGCCTAGGTATTGGCTACGTTGAACATTTAAATCCAACCTTAGATAGCCGAGATTTTGGTGATACCAACTTTGAAGATGCCTCTGGGCCAAAATACGAAATTGCCTATAAAGGCTTTGCGCTTACGTTTACCAATATTGACTACAAGGATCAAGATGGGTTTACGTATTCGGCCGATACCGTTGGCTTATCCTATAGTTTTGCTTTTTAGCCTATGAAATTAATAAGCCCGCCACTATTATCAATAACGGGCTTATGCTTACTCTTGTGATTCATCCTCAAGAGGCTTTCTAAACTCTAGCTCTGAATCTGCTGCTAAGTAAATCGTTGCTGCATAGGCCGCTACGTTTTGGGCTAATTCTTTAGGATCAATTTTATCCAAAGTATCATCCGGAGTGTGGTGTAGATCAAAATAGTCTCTGCCATTTTGCTTTAAGCGAATCGTAGGTACACCGTTCATGGCTAAGGGAATGATATCGGGACCACCACCCGGTTCTTCTGAACCACCACGAACAATACCTAATGGTCTTATCACATGAGCAATCTTGTCAAACAAGGGATTGGCTTCTTTATTCACATTAGACACTAGCTGCCAAATAGTTTGTGCACCAAAGTCAGACTCCGTTGCTAATACATGATTTCGCAGATTAGCTTTGTGTTTGATGGCATAAGCTCTTGCGCCAAGCAAACCCACTTCTTCGGCACCAAACATGACTACCCGAAT
>CALHVH010000012.1 GCA_938039225.1 uncultured Gammaproteobacteria bacterium | reverse complement strand
TCTAAGGCTGTTTCGTAATTTTCTTTTTTAATGAGTTTGGCAAAACGGATCGAACCTGAAACATTAGTGCGTTCACCAATATTGGCGAATACGCTGTCATTTGAATAAGTGAATGGCTCTAGGCCCGAAAGTCGAAGTTTTTTCTCAAGGCTTGGTAGTTGACGAGGTTCATGAGTAGCAACTGCATTTGCGATAGAACTGATATGTTCCGGAGTCGTTCCACAACAACCACCTACAATGTTTAGAAAACCTTGCTCGGCCCATTCCCCGATATCTTCAGCCATTTCTTCAGGGGTTTCATCATATTCACCAAAGGCATTAGGTAATCCAGCGTTTGGGTGTGCGGACACATGGGTTTCACAAATGCTGGATAATTCTTGCACATGTTGGCGTAAAAGGTCGGGGCCTAATGCACAGTTTAATCCAATGACTAATGGCTGTGCGTGACGAATAGAGTTATAAAAAGCTTCTAAGGTTTGTCCTGAAAGTGTACGGCCAGAACGATCAGTAATCGTTCCAGAAATCATCAATGGTAAGCGTATACCTAACTTTTGAGAAACTTCCTCTATTGCGAAGAGAGCGGCTTTGGCGTTGAGCGTATCGAAAATAGTTTCAACCAGCATGATATCCACGCCGCCTTTAATTAAAGCTTCTGCTGCTTCAGAGTAAGACTCCACCAAAGTATCAAAGTCAATATTTCTGAAGCCGGGATCATTAACATCGGGACTTAGGCTGCAAGTTCTATTGGTTGGACCTAATACGCCAGCAACAAAGCGTGGTTTATCTGTTTCATGTTTAAACTCATCGCGTACTTCACAGGCAATTTTTGCAGACTGGAAATTAATTTCGTATACCAAATTCTCCATATTGTAATCGGCCATGGAGATTGAGTTGGCATTGAAAGTATTGGTTTCGATAATGTCCGAACCCGCGGCAAAGTATTGTCGATGTATGGATTTAATTAAATCAGGCTTTGTTAACGAGAGTAAATCGTTATTACCAAACAGCTCGCTTTGCCAGTCTTTGAATTGTTTACCACGATAATCAGCTTCTTCTAATTCTTGATTTTGAATCATGGTGCCCATCGCGCCGTCCAGAATAAGTATTTTGGATTTAAGAGCTTGTTCTAATGGTTTATGAGCAGGGTGTTGCTTTAGAGTATTCAATTTATTGTCTTTGTTTTTTATAAACACAAAAAAGTGCTTAGGGTCATATATAAAAAGAGCGCAATTCTCATTGCGCCCATAGCCGTCTATACGTATAGACGGCTAAATTATAAATGATTTAAAAAGCTTTGAGAATAAAGTGGGTTTATTCCTATTTCTTTTTTTTGGTTTTTTTCTTCTTGGTGCTTTTTGTTATTTTAGTTTTACTCAGGTCGTCGTCCGTTGGAAGCTCTTGTCCGGTGTAAGCGTGAAGAAAGGCTTCGCATAGCAGCTCACTTAAGGTTGCATGACGTAAGTTATTGATTTGTCTACGTGTTCTCTCGTCAATTAATAGTTTAAGGACTCTTAAGGGGACAGAGACAGTGATTTTTTTAACTTTTTCACTCTTTTCTCCATGTGCTTCATAAGGATCTATATAAGGTGTTTTTGGCATGCTAGAAACTCCGTTTGAGTGTAAAAGGAATAATTCGTAAGTGGTATAGACGTCTAAAATAACATTTTATTGTGAGATTGCAAGTCATACAACTGCGCATTTAGACGTCTAGACGTCTTGACTTCTAGACGTCTTAAATTATGATGTCAGAAAATAAACAAAGAATTACTCATTATGGCTTTAATACCAACTGCAGAAATCGTAAAAGAATCTAACTCTTATGGAGTAGCTCGATTGTTCGACCAAATAAACGAGCAGATTTCTTGTCTTTATAACCAAATCAAAGTGTCCTTTGAGTTTTTTCCTCCACAAAATGAAAAAGCGGTGGCTACACTTTGGAAGTCAATCGATAAACTAGCGGTGTTGAACCCCGAATTTATTTCTATTACCTATGGTGCTTTGGCCAGTAGCCGAAACCTAACGCACGATTTAATCGCAGATGTGCAGCAGCGAACGGACTTAACTGCAGTGCCGCACTTAACTTGTGTTGATGCTAGTGCTGATGAATTACGTACTATTGCGCAGCGCTACTGGGATATCGGTGTGAGACATATAGTCGCTTTACGTGGTGATTTTTCTGAAGATATGAAAGCAGACAAAAAGCCTCAATCGTATGCAGTTGATTTGGTAAAACTTTTACGTGAAGTGAATGATTTCGAAATATCGGTAGCCGCTTACCCTGAAGTTCACCCAGAAGCTCCATCGGCCGATTTTGACTTGGATAATTTCGCTCGCAAAGTTGATGCCGGAGCAAGTCGTGGTATTACTCAGTTCTTTTACAATAATGAAGCGTTTTTGCGTTTTAGAGATACTGCGGCAGCCCGTGGTATACAAGCCGATGTGGTTCCAGGAATTTTACCAGTAACTAATTATAAAAAGCTCTTGCGCTTTACTGAATTTGCCAATGTAAAAATTCCTAGTTGGATGGATAATCTCTTTCAGGGCACTGATAATGATCCCTTATTATCCAAACTGCTCGGTATTAATATTGCACTTGAGCAAATTAAAGTATTAGCCGATCAGGGCGTTAAGCATTTTCATTTT
>CALHVH010000011.1 GCA_938039225.1 uncultured Gammaproteobacteria bacterium | reverse complement strand
CAACACGAACCCTAGAATCTTGAAATAGCGATTTTACAGTCTCAAGTTCAGAATCAGCCACAGCAATAAAAATGTGTTGGCAATCCGAATCCGCAAGAAACCCACTGACCGAGTGTTCCAGAATGGTTTTATGCAAAACTTTTAGATATTGTTTAGGTTTAGACGTAGTTAGATTAGGCGTGTTTTTTTGCATACGTTGGCCACTACCGCCAGCAGGTATAACCACACTATATGAATAGGACTCAGATGAATTTTTATTCATTTAAGCCACTTAATTTTTTATCTAGCTGTGAACTATCTGCCGTCTCATCGGGTTCGCTTTTATCTTCTTCAATCAGTTGAAAAAAAGTTTCATCTTCAGCAATCATACCCAATTCAGAACGCGCTCTCTCTTCGACTGATGCAAGACCTTCTTTTAAGTCTTTTACCTCAGCTTCGAGTGTTTGATTTCGTTGCAGCAGCTCAATGTTTTCTTGTTCTTGCTCTTGTAAAGTTTGTTTAATCTCACGTAGATTAGCTACACCAGTACTTGAAAACCACAAGGCAATTTGCAAACCCAGCAGCAACACAAATAAAACAATAATTAAATTACGTAATTTGCGTTGCTCTGAGTTCATAAACAATTAGAAAAGTTTACAGAGGCAATTTAACGGGAAAAGCTGCAGAACCAGAATAAACCGCATTATCACCTAGTATCTCTTCAATTCGAAGTAACTGGTTATATTTGGCTAAACGGTCTGAACGAGATAATGAACCAGTTTTGATTTGTGCTGCGGTTGTTGCAACTGCTATATCAGCAATAGTTGCATCAGCCGTTTCACCCGAACGGTGTGAAACAACCGCTGAGTATCCAGCTTTATCCGCCATGGCAATGGCTGCTAAGGTCTCAGTTAAGGTTCCAATTTGGTTAGGCTTAATAAGAATAGAGTTTGCAATATTTTCATCGATACCGCGTTGTAATATTTTTGTATTGGTAACAAACAAATCATCACCAACCAATTGAACTTTGTCGCCGATTTTTTCTGTCAAGGTTTTCCAACCTGCCCAATCACTTTCATCCATTCCATCTTCAATTGAAATAATTGGGAAGTCATTAGCCAACCCAACTAAGTAATCTGAAAACTGATCAGCATTGAATTTTTTCCCTTCGGAAGCTAAATGATATACGCCGTTTTCATAAAACTCTGAACTTGCAACATCCAAACCTAAAAATACATCTTTACCTAAGTGATAGCCGGCTTTCTCTACGGCTTCAGCAATAATTTCAAGAGCAGCCGCATTAGACGGGAGATCCGGTGCAAAACCACCCTCATCGCCCACCGCAGTGTTTAATCCTCTCGCACTTAAGCCTTTTTTCAAACTATGAAATATCTCAGCACCGTAGCGTAATGCTTCTTTAAAGCTAGGAGCGCCCACTGGCAAAATCATAAATTCTTGTATATCAACGCTATTATCAGCATGCTCACCACCATTAATGATATTCATCATGGGTACAGGCATATTAACCGCTTCATTGCCGCCTAAATATTGGAATAAAGGCTGTTGATTCGCTTGAGCAGCAGCTTTAGCATTTGCTAATGAGACCGAAAGAATGGCATTGGCCCCAAGGCGTGATTTGTTTTCGGTTCCATCAAGGTCCAGCATAATCTGATCGATGCCGGCTTGATCATTAGCATCCATTCCTAACAACGCACTGCTGATCTCAGAGTTCACATACTCAACCGCCTTAAGCACACCTTTTCCTAAGTAACGTTCTTTATCACCATCACGTAACTCAACCGCTTCGCGACTACCAGTAGAAGCACCACTAGGAACTCCGGCTCGCCCAAGAATTCCTGACTCTAAAATAACATCGGCTTCAACCGTTGGGTTACCACGCGAATCAATAATTTCACGGGCTTTAATCTCAATAATTTTACTCATGTATAGTTACTCCAAAATTCAAAACAAAGAAACTAGATTAAACCGTTTCTTCTAAATAAGTTTGCGACTTCACCACTTTATCAATGGCTTGCATATTCGTTAATAGCTCTTCAATTTTTCCTAAAGGCCACGCATTAGGGCCATCACTCAGGGCTTTTGCAGGATTAGGATGCGTTTCCATAAAGATACCAGCCACACCAACTGCAATTGCAGCGCGAGCTAGCACCGGTATAAATTCACGCTGGCCTCCTGAGGCCGTACCTTGGGCGCCCGGTAGTTGCACTGAGTGAGTCGCATCAAAAACAACCGGTGCATTCGTATCACGCATTATGGCTAAACTTCGCATATCCGAAATCAAATTATTGTAACCAAACATGTAGCCACGCTCACACACCATGATTTGTTCATTGCCTGTTGAGCGAGCCTTATCAACCACATTTTTCATTTCCCAAGGAGATAGACATTGGCCTTTTTTAATATTCACCGGCTTCATGGTTTCTGCGACTTTCAAAATGTAATTCGTTTGTCTACACAAAAAAGCTGGAGTTTGTAGCACATCAACAACATCTGCTACTTCTTGCATAGGGGTGTCTTCATGCACATCAGTGAGTACTGGCACTTGAATTTGCTTTTTAACTTCAGCCAGAATTCGTAAACCTTCTTCTATACCTGGTCCGCGAAAACTCGTTTTTGAAGAACGATTGGCTTTATCAAAAGATGATTTGTAAATGAAAGGAATACCCAAGCGATCAGTAATCTCTTTTAATTGACCAGCAGTATCTATCGCCAATTGTTCGCTCTCAATTGCGCACGGACCCGCAATAAGAAAAAAAGGTGATCGGTTATCAGTTTCAAAATGACAAAGTTTCATTTATTGCTCCTTACACAAATTTATCATTTGTGCGATAAGACTATTTAGTCAATGCGTGTTCACGTGCCGCGGTTACAAACGCATTAAATAATGGATGCCCTGTACGTGGGTTAGAAGTAAATTCGGGGTGAAATTGAGTAGCAACAAACCATGGATGATCTGGGATTTCTATGGTTTCAACCAGATTATCACTGGATAAGCCTGAAAACACTAAACCCTTAGATTCCATTTCTGTCATAAAGTTATTATTGAATTCATACCTGTGTCTATGACGCTCTTGAATGGTATCGTTAGCATATATTTCATGAATTTTGGTATCCGCTTTTAGCATGACGTCTTGTGCACCTAATCGCATAGTGCCACCTAAGTCTGAATTTTCATCACGTGCTTCAGCTGTACCTGTAATAGCGTCCTGCCACTCTGTAATTAAACCAATAACAGGACTGGAAGACTGTTTATCAAACTCTGTGCTATTGGCATCTGCCCAAGCATTTACACTACGAGCGTACTCAATAACAGCAACTTGCATACCTAAGCAAATTCCTAAGTACGGTGTTTTGGTTTCCCTGGCTAAACGTACTGCTTGAATTTTACCTTCAACCCCACGTTCACCAAAACCACCAGGAACTAAGATAGCGTCCATGGCACTTAGTTGCTCAATACCATCTTCTTCAATAAGCTCAGATTCAACATAGTGGATATTCACTTTGGTGCCAGTATGAATTCCAGCATGCATTAGAGCTTCATTTAAAGACATATAAGAATCTTTAAGATGCATGTATTTTCCGACCATAGCAATATTGACTTCAGCCGTAGTATTATTTTTGGCATTAACCACCTTATCCCAAACCGTAAGATCGGCTTCCGGCGCATTAATACCAAAGTGATCTAAAACAATTTGATCCATCTTTTGAGCGTGTAAAATTCTTGGGATTCCGTAAATATCATCAGCGTCATGAGCTGAAATCACGGCCTCTTCGGCTACATTTGTGAATAATGAGATTTTAGTTCGATGACTTGCTGGTAAAGGTCGCTCAGATCTACATAAAAGAATGTCAGGTTGAATGCCGATAGAACGTAATTCTTTTACCGAATGTTGCGTAGGCTTAGTTTTGATTTCGCCCGAAGTTTTTATATAGGGCACCAGAGTAAGGTGCATATAAAGTGCGTTTTTACGACCTAACTCCAAACCTAATTGACGAATGGCTTCAACAAACGGTAACGATTCAATATCACCAACCGTTCCACCAATTTCGACCAAACAAATATCAGCACCATTAGCACCTACTTTAATTTTTCGTTTAATCTCATCGGTAATATGTGGAATCACCTGAACTGTAGCGCCAAGGTATTCGCCACTGCGTTCTTTTTTAAGTACATCTTGATAAACACGACCCGCGGTAAAGTTACTGTTGCGAGAGGTAGTGGTATTTACAAATCGCTCATAATGCCCAAGATCAAGATCAGTCTCACCACCATCATGCGTGACAAAAACTTCGCCGTGTTGAAACGGACTCATTGTGCCTGGGTCTACATTGATATAGGGGTCAAGCTTCATCATGCTGACAGTTATGCCGCGTGCTTCAAGCAGAGCACCAAGGGAAGCTGAAGATATACCTTTACCGAGTGAAGAAACCACACCACCGGTAACGAAAATGAAACGAGTCATAAATAAATTCCGTCAATAAAAAAAGCGCTTAGTAGGATTCTTAGCTGAAAACTCACTAGCGCGTTAGGACGGAATGAAATTTTACCCGAAGCTGGAGCTGGCCTCAATTTCTGTTTTTTGCTGAGGAACAAAAATTAATGGCTTATTGGCCCAATTTACTGAAAAATTAGGGACTTTTTGCTCATCCAGCCAATCTGCATTCAGCCATAAATCTCCAATTGCCACCAGTACTTGACCATCAAAAAGTAACGGTATGCGCGAACGCATCCATGGTAAAACTCGATTTTTCTGACACAGTTGCTTAAGGCTTACGTGATGCTTGTGTCTAGGTAAACGCAGTTTCTCGCCACCAGAGCGAAAAGCCAGTCTTAATTGCTTTGGCTCTGCACAGTCATAGTGATAGCTGAGGTAACCATAAGCCTCAGGCAATTCGAATGTTTGAGAGTTAGCAATGAGGCTTTCGGTACAATTGAAGTAACTATTTTCATCAATTTTTCTGAGTAAAAACGCTCTCTCTGAATAGGCTCTTATTTCAACATCAGCCCAAGTGATAGTCGTTTTTGATTCACCATGCGCGTGTTTTAATTGCAACAAGACATCTTGAAGAATTTTTGTTGACGGTAATTGCATACCTGAATCTGAAATCCATTTACGTAGTAACAAAGTTTGTAAATTACCCTCGAGTAAATGCCATTGGCTTAAATCTAAGGTATTCTGAATGAGTAGTTCTTGCAACTTATAATTCAAGAAAGCATCAAGAATAAAATGCTCAGTAGCAATGTGTTGCACACTACGCCCTACTGACTTTTGCACATTAGGGTAACGGGCTTTAATTTGTGGAATGATTTCCTTACGTAAAAAGTTTCTATCGAATTGAGTTTCGGCATTACTAGGATCTTGAATAAAATCAATATCGTTATTACTAGCGTATTCTTCTAATTGAGCACGACTTAAGGCAAGCAAAGGTCTAGCATGTAGACCGGTTGCGAAGGGCTTTGTAACGGCCATCGCGCTCAAACCTTTAGGACCGGCCCCACGAAACAATTGCAGCAAAAAAGTTTCAAATTGGTCATCGGCATGGTGAGCTGTTAATAGACAGGTATTGGCTTGCATATGTTTTTTCAAGGCAGCATAACGAGCATGTCTAGCCATAGCCTCCAAGCTATCTCCTGAGTCCTTATTAATTGAAACCACTTCAATGACACAGTCCAAACCCAATGCTTTTGCTTGAGCTTGACAAAAAACACCCCAATCAACCGCTCTATCTTGCAATTGATGATTCACATGTACAACTTTTATTGCGATATTTTTTTGAGTTTGGTTTTTTGCCAGCGCATACAATAAAACACAGGAATCCAAACCACCACTTAAGGCAATAAGAAACTCTGTGTTTTCAGAACTGGAGCTTACAAGCTTTTGAACCGCTTGATCGACTGGATGTAACATGTGGTTAAACCACAATCCGTTTATTTATAAACACCAAAATCACGTAGCTTTTTGTAGCGCTGCTCAATAAGTGTGGCGCTATCCAAGGCATCAAGTTCAGTTAGGGAGCTAGCAATTTGTTCAGCCAGTGAAGCAGCTATTGCGTCGTGATCTCTGTGAGCACCACCTAATGGTTCATTAACCATATGATCAACTAATTGGTGTTTAATCAATTGAGGGGCTGTAATTTGCATGGCCTGAGCCGCATCTTTAATTTTTTCAGCATTTTTCCAAAGAATTGAAGCACAGCCTTCTGGCGATATCACCGAATAAATACTATATTGAAGCATTAAAATCCTGTCACCCACACCAATAGCTAAAGCACCACCTGACCCACCTTCACCAATAACGGTACAAATGATTGGAACTTTTAATTGTGACATCTCTAAAAGGTTTCTAGCAATTGCTTCGCTTTGTCCTCGCTCTTCAGCACCAACACCTGGGTAGGCGCCTGGTGTATCAATAAAGGTAAGGATAGGCAAGTTAAAACGCTCTGCCATTTTCATAACGCGTAAAGCTTTACGATACCCTTCTGGTCGGGGCATACCAAAATTACGGCGAATTTTTTCTTTGGTATCTCGGGCTTTTTGTTGACCAATAATAGCCACGGGACGACCATTGAATCGCGCTAATGCCGTTACGATGGCTGCATCATCTGCAAATGCTCTGTCGCCATGAATCTCTTCAAAGTCGGTAAACAAACGCTGAGCATAATCCAAGGTATATGGTCGTTGTGGATGTCTAGCTAGTCTTGCAACCTGCCAAGCATCAAGATTAGAAAAAATTGATTTAGTTAAACTCTCGCTCTTGGTTTTGAGTCTCGCTATTTCGTCACTGATATTAATTTCAGAATCGTTTTCCACATAACGCAATTCTGCAATCTTGGCTTCAAGATCAGCAATGGGTTGTTCAAAGTCTAAAAAATTTAAATCCATAATATTATTTCAACTACATTTCATTCATTAGTTTACCGAAAACATCCCGTTGATATTGAATTCTAACGTTATCTTTGCCGAGTAATTTTTGTAAGTTTTCAACCATTAGCTTATTTGGAGTTACTCGCCATTGATCGCCAAACTCTAGATACGCCCCTGATTGTTTATTTTTATAAGCCATAATCACTCGGCAATTACCATTAAGGTGAGGTTCGAGTGATGTCTGCAAGCCATTCAGTAGATCTTGTGTATCCTGCGCTTGCCCATGCTCATCTAACTGTCCATCGGTATATTTTAACACTAAACGGCCAGCAAACTGATCACGCGCTTCTTCTAAATCATAAATCTTATCAGCAGTTAGTTTGAAATCATCAAGATAATCGTCATAAGCAATTTTTCCAGTAATCACTAAGACTCTATCCTTTATTAATACATTTCGGTATTTTTCATACTTGTCCTCAAACAAGCCAACTTCTATCCGATCAGTATTATCATCTAAAACCAGACTAAAACGATTACCACGTTTGCGCATATCCACGACTAAACCGGCGATTAAACAAGGACTACCTCCACCACGAATAAAACGTTTCTCGGGGTCTGGTGGCACATGATTTTCAGCGGCATGTTCTTTTGTAGACTTTAAGGTATTGCCGGTCATGCTGGCTAACTCATGCGCAACCACATCGATCGGGTGCCCACTCAGATATAAACCTAAACTTGCCTTTTCTGCTGCAAGAAGCTCAACTTTTTTCCATTCATCAAGTAGTTCTAATTTAACCGCTGAATCAGCTTCAACACTGGATGAAAAACCAAATAAATCATTCATTCCTGTATTTTGATTGGCTAATTCTTGTTGACCTAATTTAATAACCGCTTCAATGTTACGCATGCAACTGGCACGATTTAATTTCAAACAATCAAATGCTCCAGCATTGATGAGAGCATCATAAGTACGGCGACTGAGTTTGATATGCGCGCAGCGTTTACTAAAATCGGTTAAGTTTTCAAACTGACCGTTAGCACGTCGTTCTTCAAGCACCGCATCAATAACTGCCTGCCCTACGCCTTTAATAGCACCCAATCCATAGCGAATTTTTGTAGCATCAGCCACAGTGAATTCGTATTCGGAATGATTAACAGAAGGCGGTAAAATGTCTAGTTCTAATTGCTTTATGCAATCGTCTTTTAAACTAACAATTTTATCGGTATGATCCATATCCGCACTCATGACGGAAGCCATGAAATGTGCAGGAAAATAATTTTTCAACCACGCGGTTTGATAAGAAATTAAGGCATATGCGGCCGAGTGAGATTTATTAAATCCGTAATCAGCAAATTTTTCCATTAAATCGAAAACATTATTCGCAATCCGCTCATCAACATCTTGTGCTTTAGCACCAGCAAGGAAAATACTCCTTTGCTTAACCATTTCCTCTTTCTTTTTCTTACCCATCGCTCGGCGAAGTAAATCCGCACCACCCAAGCTATAGCCACCCAAAATTTGGGCAATCTGCATTACTTGTTCTTGATAAAGAATTACACCATAAGTTGGCTTAAGCACCTCTTCAAGCATTGGATGTGGATAGTCAACTTTCTCACGCTTATGTTTACGAGCAACAAAGGTATGATGCATACCCGCATTAAGCGGTCCCGGACGATAGAGCGCGAGCAAGGCAATCACTTCATCAAAAATTGAAGGTTGTAACTCGTTAATTAACTTCTGCATACCAGCCGATTCAAGCTGAAAAATTGCAGTGGTTTTACCGCTGGACAAAAATCGATAAGTGCCAACATCGTCAAGCGGTATGGTTTGTATATTAAAATTAGGATCGCCAAATTCGGCGTCAGCCGTTATACGTTTCACGGCTCTATCGATAATAGTCAGAGTTTTCAAGCCAAGAAAATCGAATTTTACCAATCCAATTTTTTCTGCATCGTCTTTATCAAATTGGCAAACCGGATTATCTTGACCGCCATCTTCACAATACAGTGGCATATAGTGAGTTAAAGGCTCTGGCCCAATGACTATACCACCGGCATGCTTACCCGCATTACGCGCCACACCCTCAAGAATTTTTGCCATGCTGAGTAAGCCACGCACTTCTTCATCTTCATCAAATAAGCGTTGTAGCTCAGGCTCTTCTTTCATGGCCTTTTCAAGCGTCATGTCTACAGCAAAGGGAATGAGTTTTGCAATGCGATCGGCAAACCCGTAACTATGTCCTTGTACTCGTGCAACATCACGCACTACCGCTTTTGCAGCCATGGTTCCAAAAGTAATGATTTGCGATACATGAGCCCTGCCGTATTTTTGTGCCACGTAATCAATAACTCGATCACGACCCTTAATACAAAAATCGATATCAAAATCAGGCATGGAAACACGTTCAGGATTTAGGAATCTTTCGAATAACAAATCGTAGTCCAAGGGATCCAAATCCGTAATGCCTAGAACATAGGCCACCAGAGAACCTGCCCCAGAACCCCTTCCAGGACCAACAGGTATATCATTATTTTTAGACCATTGAATAAAGTCGGCAACAATAAGAAAATAACCAGGAAACCCCATATTCAAAATAACATCGAGTTCTACTTGCAAACGATCTTCGTATTTTTGTCTGACCTCTATTAATTCATCTGGCTTATACAGTTCATTTAGTTTTTGTTCTAAACGTTGCTTAGAATCCGAAACCAGAAATTCATCCGTCGTTTGACCCTCTGGAACTGGGAATGCAGGTAATACCGTATTGCCCTGTGAAATTTCTAAATTACAGCGTTTGGCAATTTCCAGGGTGTTATCCAGTGCCGATGGAATATCAGAAAATAATTCATGCATTTCTTGTGCTGAACGCAGGTATTGCTGATTGGTGTAATTCTGTGGCCTACGTTTATCATCAAGAGTGTAGCCTTGGTTGATACATACACGCACTTCATGCGCTTGGTATTCTTCGGCATCCAAAAATCGAACATCATTTAGAGCAACTACTGGTAAGCCCAAGGAGCTTGCAATCTGACAGGCTGAATAATTGGCCTGAGATTCACCTTTTTTACCTAAGCGACTTAAACCAAAATAAAACCTGTCATCAAAGGCTTTTAACCAAAAGTCTAATTCGGGTAACTGGGTTTTACCTTTTTTCAGTTCTGAGTTATACAGACCGTAATTAACACCACTAATCGCAATTAAACCTTCAGCTTTTTCCCAAACCCATGAGCTTTGTAGCAAAGGCTTACCCTTTGACTGTCCCTGCATATAGGCACGTGAAATGAGTTTACAAAGATTTTGATAACCTAATTCGTTTTGACAAAGCAAGGTCAAAACATAGCGACTTGAATTTTCCTCAATAACGACATCAGCACCAATTAAAGGTTTTATGCCACTGCCGGTCATGGCATTATAAAATTTTACAGCCGCAAATAAATTTATGGCATCGGTCATTGCGATTGCCGGAATTTTCATGTCTTTAGCGCGCTGGACTAATGGCTTAACACGAATAATGCTATCCACTAAAGAATGCTCTGTATGCACATTTAAATGTACAAATTGTTTACCAAATTCAGTCATGCAATAATTTTTTTACCGGTGCGAAACTACGTCTATGTTCAGGACAAGGACCATATTCTTCTAGCATAGCTAAGTGGGCTTTTGTTGGGTAGCCCTTGTGTTGAGCAAAACCGTAATTTGGATATTTTTCATGCAAATCTAAGAGTTGCTTATCTCGAGTAACTTTGGCCAAGACAGAGGCTGCACTTATCGCTGGCACCAATGAATCACCTTTAACTATTGCATAGGCTTGTGACTTTTCCCAGCCATTTGGAATTGCAGGCAATTTGTTTCCATCTACCAGAATTTGTTCTGCAATCAACGGTAATTCTTGCAAACTGCGCGTCATGGATAATAGGCTAGCATGCAAAATGTTTATCGCATCAATTTCAGTGTGATCTGCCCATGCTATGGCCCAAGCAAGGGCCTGATTTTGAATGATTGGGAACAGTCTTTCTCGTTTTTTTTCTGTCAGTTTTTTTGAATCCGTTAATTCCGCTAAACCCATTTCTTGTAAGGTTTTATGCATTGGCAAAATAACGGCGGCAGCCACAACCGCACCGGCTAATGGACCTCGTCCAGCCTCATCCAAGCCTACGGCCAACTTATTTGGATCAATAAAACTCAAATCGGGTTTAAGCAACTCAGTTTTTGGCATGCGACTCATCTAATAAATTCATTACAATGCCTGCTACAGTGGTATTAGTATCCCGCTTTAACACTTTATGTAAATCAATAAATTCATTCCGCATTTCTGAGGTACGCTTGTCATCCTCTAATAGTCTTTTCATTTCAACAACTAAATTATCTACAGTCATTTCATTTTGCATAACTTCTTTTACCAACTCTTTATCAGCCAATATATTTGGCAAAGAAAAGTATTCCGTTTTCAAAGAATTGGTCACATCTAAAAGCCAGTAAGTACTTTTAGCCATTCGGTAAGCCACTACCATAGGACA
>CALHVH010000010.1 GCA_938039225.1 uncultured Gammaproteobacteria bacterium | reverse complement strand
CAATGTAATTAAATTGGGATATGTACTGTGTTGAATAAACGACAATTATTTTATAAAAGTCGTTTATTTATAAAAAATTGTCGATTTTCTATTAAAACGCTTAAAAGATTAGCGCTTACCAAACTGGTAGTTTAAGACTGCGATTATAAAAACGCCCCACTTAAGTGAGGCGATTAATTTAAGGAAACGGTGAGTCTAATAGTGATTAACTATTCTTCTTCCCTTGATCTTTCAGTGCCAGAATTAGAAAGTGCATGCATGTCACTTTCTAATTCCAAATACTGTATATACTCCATATCATCCAGCACTAAGGCCTCTGGACATTTAAGCTTTAACATACCCAAATTTTTATAATGATCAGTTATTTCTATAGCTTTAGTGCTGAAATACTCACGTACTTCAGCATCTAAAGTTGTATCGGTTTTTAGTATAGCCAGATATGTTTTCATTAAAAATATTTTACTCTACTCGAGCTAGACCTCGACCTACATCTCGTATTAGCTGGCCTTCAAGAACCTGTGCCCGTCTTTCTAATTTCAACCATAACTCAGCTGCAGAAATTCCAGGAAAGGCCTCAGCAATTAAAGCGGCTATTCCAGCAACGTGTGGAGTAGCCATACTGGTACCAGAGAGGTTATTGTATAAACCGCCGTTTCTAGCATTTTGCGAATACGAGCTAAACACATCAACCCCTGGCCCAGCAATATCAATACTTCCTCCGGTATCGGCATTTATGCCTCCATTAGAAAAATTCGCAACGCTTAAGTCCTCATTCAAAGCGGCTACCGCCATAATAGATTCTGAATTTGCCGGTTGGCTTACCGGTCTTGGACTACGACGACGACGGTTGCTGTCATTACCTGCCGCAGCGATCAGTAAAGTGTTTTGTTCTAAGGCTTTTCGTCCTACTTGTTCAAAAATTGGTGACGGTCGAGACCCTACACCCACTCTTGAGCCTAAGGACATAGAAACCACTTGGCATTGTTTTTCAATGGCCCAATCAATGGCGTCAACAATTCCACTGGTACTGCCACTACCCGAATCAGCCAATACTTTACCAATAAATAGATTAGCTTCATTTGCCACGCCATAGCGTTTACCGTCGTCTAATGAAAAACCTCCCCCAGCCGTTCCGGCACAATGAGTACCATGCCCGTTGCCATCTAAATCCCATTCTTGTCCATTAATGAAAGACTTACCCTCAATAATTCGCCCTGCAAAGTCTGGATGAGCCGCATAGAAACCAGTATCTAAGACACAAAGATTAACCCCTTTACCTGTAAACTGGGTCAACTCCATGCCAATGGCGTTCAAGCCCCAAGTGTAATCCACAGTAGTTACGGGCGGTGTATCTTGGTTGAGTATCATTCCTTCTAACACATCAACTTGCTCAGTTAAGTAAGCAAGAATAACCTTTATATCTTGGATTTTACTAATAGCATTAGCAGGAAAAAACTCTCTTTCCGCTTCCCAATAAACAATAGGGTTACTACTCGCTTGGGTGGCTTTTTGCAGTTGCTCAGCTTCAATATAATCAACAACGGCAATACCTAAATTTTTAAAATGAATGCCATTGCCAGAACTCATAATGTCATGCGCTCTAACGGTAGAACACAGTTCTTCAGAAGAAGTTAATTGCACACTCATGGCATTTTGTGCTTTGGTTAGAGAAGCTTTACTATTATCGTTGAGACAGACAATATAACGTTTTGGGCTGGCCTCACCTGGCGTAAGAGCCAGTCTCTTTATTCCACGTGTACTTTTCTTTTTGGTGGCAGACTTTTTAGAGACAGACTTAGCCTTTGCTTTCTTTTTGCTTGAAGATTTTTTCTTTTTTGCACCAGACTTAGCGTAGGTTTTTTTCTTTGAGGCTGTTTTCTTACTTGCAGTTTTCTTTCTAGTCGATTTTTTCTTGCTTACTGACTTAGCTTTAGATTTTGCAGTGATCTTTTTCTTAACTTTCTTCTTTCTCATGAGAGACTCCGTGAAGTTGGTGTTAGCGTGTATAACGCAAACTAGAATAAAATAGTCATCGGGAAACTTTAGATATAACTCAATCAGACATTTTAAAGCAGGAAAAGGTAAAGTGTAAGCCAATCACTTTGTAAGAAAAATCCTACAGCCATTTAAGAATACAGTAATGACAAAGAATCTTAATATGAGTTAGCAGTGTTCATAAAAAACCGTATTATTCTATCGCCCTTCATAAACTCGAATATAATCCACTTCCAAGGTTTGTGGAAATACAGTGGTTGAATTGGGTGACCCTGGCCAGTTACCACCTACAGCCAAGTTTAAAATAATATAAAAAGGCTCATCAAATGGTGCAGGAAAAGGGGCATTTATTGTTGACCAATTCGTTTGTGTGGCATATAAAGTATCATCTATATACCAGCGAATTTCATTGATATCCCATTCGACTGCATAATTATGAAATTCTAAAACACTGTCACGAGTTACATCGGTAACACCCGTTGATGAAGTGTTATTCGGCCACATTGCACCATGATGAATCGTTCCATGAATTTTGTATTCATCATCCACACCAAGATTTATTGCTTCCATGATATCGAGTTCACCAGAAGCCGCCCACGTTCCATACGTATCACTCTGTGGCATTAACCAAAACGCCGGCCATATTCCTTGACCAAGCGGTAGTTTCATTCTTGCCTCAATACGACCATATCGTACAGCCACTCTATCTCGAGTATGTAAACGTGCAGATGTATAGTTTCTGTTATTACTCATTTCTTGGGCGGCACTAATCACTAATACGCCATTATCAATCGTAGCACTGTCTTCTAGATACCATTGCAACTCATTATTACCCCAACCGTCTAAACCATATTGAGACCCATCACCACTCTCAAAAAACCACGTTTCAGGATCTAATTGAGTTTCATCGAATTCTTCACTCCATACCATACTCATATTATTTCTGTCACTTACCGGCGTATTGTCGAAAATTTTTAAAACCGGGTTTGTTATATTAATATTTATTGGCTGGGCAACTGGTGGTGGGCTTACCACTATCGGTGGAGGTGTTGGCACTTCAGTTATACTGTCACCTCCACCACCGCCGCATGCGGTTATCAGTGCAAGCGACGAAATTAAAACAAAAAATAATGGTTTCTTGGCATTAAAAGAATACGATTCCATAGTTTTTCCTTGATGACATGGCTGTCAAAAATAATAAATACTTTAATCTTGTAGCGGTATCATTTATCTGCCCACTACTAAACAAACGAGAATTGATTTAACTAAGCATTTGAATATGGATTATGGACTGCACTTTGTTTGGCCCCACAAAATTGTCGAACATAATCATTATGATTAGGCAATTCATTGACCGTTTTAACAATTCCAGTTCTGATACTTTCCATAAATCGCCCGTACTCATCATCTGACATTTTATTAACTATTGGATGATATGAATCAGGCACAAGTCCTTGACCAAGCATTACCTGGACCCATGAATTCTCAGCAAACAGTTCGCCATCTTTTCGAAAGACCCTACCCGTTTCTTTAAACAATTCAACTTTATGTTTTAAAGAATCGGGAATATCCATGGTACGGAGATGGTTCCAAAAATCACTATCATTACGGTTTGTAACTACATAATGCAAAATAAGAAAATCGCGTATTTGGTCCATATCCATTGCAGTTTGTGAATTAAACTCATCAACATCACTTTGACTTACTTCAGCAACTGGCAACATTCGTAAAAAACGAATAATTGAGCGTTGTATAAGGTGAATACTGGTTGATTCCAGAGGCTCCATAAAGCCGCTAGATAAACCAAGAGCTATACAATTTTTTACCCATTGCTTTTTCCTTGCTCCGGTTTTAAATTTAATATGTAAAGGCTTGGTAATTGTTTCGCCTTCAATATTACTAAGCAAACGCGTTTCAGCTGACTCTTTATCTAAATATTTACTGCAGTACACTAGTCCGTTTCCGGTTCTGTGCTGTAATGGAATTCTCCACTGCCAACCAGCATCATGAGCAATGGCTCGCGTATATGGTAGGGCAGGACCGACAGATTTTGTCTGAACAGCAACGGCACTATCACAAGGTAAGTAATGTGACCAGTCTTCATACTCAGTTCCCAAAGCCTTACCAATCAACAATGCCCGGAAACCTGTACAATCTAGAAAAAAGTCTCCACCAATAACAGCTCCAGACTCTAAAGTTAGTGAAGTAATATCACCTGACTGAGTATTCAGATTTACATCTGTAATCTTACCTTCAAAACGTTTTACCCCATGTTTTTCAGCAAATTTTCTTAAAAATTTTGCGTATTCACTTGAATCAAGATGATATGCATAATTCAATCCTTGATTTGGTAAATGGGCAAACTTACCTTGTAGAGCGGCCTGCAGTTCGAGACAATAATCTGCATAGGGCTTCGCTTGACCATTTGCAATACCCTTAAGCCAAAAGTGTTGAAAGCCACTGGTCCAATGATCTTTGCCTGTAGTTCCAAAAGAATGGAAATAATCTTCTCCAATATCCTTCCAGTTTTCAAAATTAATTCCTAGTTTAAAAGTGGCCTTTGTAGCCCGCATAAACTCTGCTTCATTGACACCTAACAAACGGTTAAATAATAGAAGTGGAGGAATAGTAGCCTCACCTACGCCCACGGTGTTAATTGCATCTGACTCTACTAACGTTACATCAACTACATGTCCCAGTGCTTTTGATATAGCCGCAGCAGCCATCCACCCAGCGGTGCCACCACCGGCAATAACAATTCGCTTTAATTTGTGTTCAGGTAATTTTTTGTCTTCTGGTTTCATTGGTTTAATGCTCGTAAAAGGAAAGTTCTTATTTTGCTGGCATTCTCAGGCGTCATAGACTCTAAGATACCTCGTCCAAATTCAGGAATATGGGCCGTAACATCTTCAGTATTATTAAATACGTAATAGTCAAATAAGTCGCGCCACACCTTTTTTTCATGATCTGGCAAATCACGAATGGCCAACATGGCATGGTTTAATGCGTTTTGCGGCTGACCTAGGTAACGCGGTGTTTCGCGCCACCAATAATTCACTAAGACATTAAACGGATCAAGCCCCTCAACATGATGCCACCACATACTGGGAATAAATATTGCATCACCCGGCAATAATTCTCCAAACTGAGCATGCTTGAGCGCCTCAGAAAACTTTGGAAACTTATCAAAATCCGGTTTATAAAAATCGACCATACTCACTGCACGTCCTGCCGGCGTATTGTCAACTGGACCAAGGTAGAGATTTGGAAATTGCTTAGGTGGAAATAAAGTAAAGCGTCGCTTACCTACTGCAACACATGCCAAATTATCTGGAAAATCATTATGAGCTGCGATTCGTGTTCGCAACCCAATCCAGATGCTTTCAAGCGGATTTCTATCACCCAAATTAATATTGTTGGCCTCACTCAAGCCACTAAAAAAGTTTTTCATACCGACAGAGGCCAGATACATAATTGGCTGTTCAGTATCATTTTCCAATTTACCCATACGTTCAAAAATTTCTGGAAGTTTTGAACGTCCCGTCTGAGTATTCATTGTCATATCATCATTATAAAAAAGTCTTCCGCCAGCCGTTTCTGGTCCGATGGAAATAACAAATGGCCGATCTTGGTGATGCTCAAGCAAATACTCTCTTGCTGCGTGGCCAGACTTCAAACCAGCTTTTACTAAAGGCCAATCCTTAATTAAACCACGTACGACAAAGGGCAGATTACTAGCAAAATGTTCATCTAGAGTACCGTCTTCACCTAATACGACTTCAGGTATTCGGGTCATTTTACTGAATATGTCAACGGCGTTATCAAGCATCCCTTCTAACCTTGCGAAACTAATGCGTTTTTACGATCAACCAAGCTAACAATATTAGACATAGAAGCAAGAATCATAAAGGTTGGTAACAGATATCCATTTTGACTCATCTCAGTTAATCCATGACTGTCGAGCTTGTTAAGTTTATCTTCGTTAATCGTGTGGAATCCCACTAATCTATTGACTGATCCATCGATCAACTCAATTTCCATGACCAAAGACTCAATAAGATCATATTTCTGTAAACACTTAATATAATCTGGAGAATTCTGGTAACCATCATGTAACGCACCTAATTTAGCTTGGATAGATTCTAAGTACTCTGTTGGTTTACCATCATTATCAAAAACACGAATCCCATCATCCATATCCACTTTCGGGCTATCGAGGTCAATGTGGACACTATGCTCAGAACTGTCTTTACTAGATTTTCCAATTAAAAATGGCTGCACTTCAATAGCTAAAGGTTTATAACGTGCATCCCATTTTTCATTTTTTAAAAATAAATTTTCACCTTGAGTAAAACCGAGCAATGCAATCAGGCGGAATTCATCCCGTTCAGCATTCAACTGAAAAAGTATCGGGTAGTGATTCTGTACATTACGAAATTCGTTAGGTACAGTTATGCAACTCATAACACCATCACCAAGCTCTACCGAACGATCAGTCTTTATACGTATATTTTTATGCTCGACTTTCGATAGAGCTACATGATTGGTCATTGGTATTTGCCTTTATAGTTTTTAAGCTTCTGCATTGTACTGTTTTTTTAAATTAGTAAGAAGTGCTCTATTGCTTGGCATGACAGCAGTCAAGGTTCTTACTTTTTGTTGCACCATCTGAAGTTGTTTAATAACTTCGTCTTTATTTAAAAACTTTAGTGAGTTTTTCTGACGGGTTTCAAATCCCATGCCATATAAAACATAAAGATAACTTGCTGCAGGAAACACCTCATCTAAAGCTAAGAAGTCGTCACGACTAGGAGGCTGCTGCTTCCAAAGTGCCAATAAGTCCTGTAATCGCTCCGGTATACTCATATCTGAGCGATGATCTTGCCAATAGGCTTGAGGACGCTTACTCAGAACATAATGTAATTTTAAAAAATCAATAATCCGTTCCCAACGATAGATAAATGATTCGTTAAAACGTTTAGCCAATATATCCATTACCGAACGATCGCTTGGAAAATTTTCAACCAGCAATTCAGCCGACAGCTCAACCAAGACTAATGCCGAGGCTTCTAATGGCTCTAAAAAGCCTGCCGATAAACCAATAGCTATACAGTTTCGATGCCAGAACTTTTCTCTATAGCCAGAAGGGAAACTGATTTTACGCACACTAAGGTCATCCAGTTCTAACAACGACCCGCTAGCTTTAAGATATGTCTCTAAAGCAGACCTAGCCTTCTCATCTGAACAGTGTCTTGAAGAGTAAACGCAACCTATACCACGGCGGGTAGGTAAAGCAATATCCCATATCCAACCATTATCATGAGCAGTGGAAATAGTCTCGGAAGCAATTGGCACTGTATCGTCGGCATAAGGAACCTGAACGGTTAACGCCGTATCATTGAATAAGACATCACTCTTATCCACAAAACCAATTTCGTAATGTTTCCCTAAAAGCAGTGAATTCAATCCTGTGCAATCAATGAATAAGTCTCCTTGAATATTTCCATGCTCACGTGTTCTTAGCGCTGAAATATCTTCATCTTTCTCACCAATCACTTGCATGACATGATCACTAATATGTCGAACTCCAAGCTTCGTTGTAGCATGCGAGGTGAGCAATTTAGCTAGTTTGACTGCATCTAGATGATAAGCGTAATTTAAGGCCGCAGCATATTCAGGAGCATTTTTTTGCTTAGGCGCAAGTCCCTGAGCACATACTTCGGTTTGTGCACACACAGTATCTGCAAAAGTTCTGTCAGAAGAAAACTCTTTCCATACATTGTAAATATCATGGGATGCACCATTAATTAATGATGCGAAAGGGTGTTGATAACTATCGTCTGAATCTCCCGTTACCCAACCATCAAACCGCGAACCCTGTTTGAATGATGCATCGCAAGTTGTTAGAAATTCTTTTTCACTGAGACCAATAAGCTTTAATGTTTTTCGCATAGTCGGCCATGTGCCTTCACCCACACCAACACTTGAAACTTCAGGCGACTCTATAATAGTTACCTGGATACTTGTATCATGCCTTGCGGCAAGCAGAGACGCAGTAAGCCAACCGGCTGTACCTCCACCCACTATTACTACATTTTTTATAGCTTGACTCATATGTAATTGATAAGTTTTATCTGCTTTATTCTAGCCCACATCTTATACGAACTTCTAGGTATAAAACGCCTATAAAGAAAAGCCACCTCTTAACGAGGTGGCTTCCTTCATTTAGACTAATTTAAACTTCGTCATATTAGTAGGTGTAGCGAGCACCAATCATGTAACGCGGCTCTCCTGGAGTTGCAAAAGTTACCGTATTATCACTACGACGATGTCCGCGACGATCTTCACCAGTTAAATTGATTGACTCAGCAAAAATAGTCCAACTTTCGCTTAGTTCATAACTGATATTGGCATCTAACTGCCCATACGCTTCAGTATAGAACGGATTAGGTCCATTACCTGCTAAGAACTCGTCACGCCAGTTATAAGCTAAACGACCTTGTAAACCATTTTTATCATAGAAAGCGATAAGGTTAGCACTGTCACTTAATCCCACTAATGTAAATTGGCTTTCTCTGAATGACTGTGTATTGTCATACTCAAAATCACCATCGACTATTGTGTAATTTAAAATAGCACCAAATCCACTTTCACCGAAGTTATGTTGAAGCGCTATCTCATAACCATTTAATGTAGCCGTTTGATCATTAACTGCTGGTATTGCGATATCAAAAACCACCAATGGATCTTCAGGTAAACCTAAGATTTGGCCTGTAAACAAACCTGTGTCTGCATCTACCCCCGTGAAAACAATTCCATCAAAACCATTAGCTGGATCGAGTAGATATTGACGAATAGCTGTTCCATCACTGCCAACTGCAGCAGCAGCTGCGGCTGCTCTAGGCCCTGCTGATGGGTTAGTAAGGCCAAATGCGTTATCTTTTATCACATCAGTTCCAACAAAATTTTTCACTTTTTTATTGAAATAGCCTGCTGAAAAATAACTATCATCATCGTAATACCATTCAACTGACAAATCGAAGTTCTTAGATTCATTTGGCTCCAGTCCTGGGTTACCTTCGGAACCATTACCACCAGAGGCACGGAATAAACCTGCTAGCTCACGTCCACCTTGTAAATTTTGATAAGTAGGTCGAGTGATTGATGTGCTCCAGGCAGTACGAACTTTCACATTTTCAGATGGCATCATATCAAAGCTAACCGAAGGTAAAAAATGCGTGTACTTATCCCTTAGAGTTGTAAAATCAGAATCGCCACCATAACTTAAGAAAAGCTCATTGGCTGATGCCCAGTTAGTACCAGTAGGGATTGGCACAAGTGCAGAAGAGGTAACTTCAGTTTCTTCATAACGCCCACCATAAACCAAGTTTGCATCACGTCCCATTAATTCAAAGGTATTATTAAACTGAACATAGGCGCTGACTGTTTCTTCAGTGATACGGCGATCAACTGTAGGTTCAGCTAAGCAAGTACCTTCAACGTTTGTACCATTCCAAGAATTCGAACAAATGCCAAAGCGATCTTCAAGCAAATCAGCCATCTGCTCAAAGTTAAAGCCATAAAAACCGTCTAAGAAATCTGGATCATTGGCCCCTGATAATCCATCGAATTTATCAGGTAAAGAAATAAACTCAAAGAAATCATCTGGAATATCCTCAGGTCCACCTAGCTCACCTCCCCATGAATCTGTTTGCAAGAAACCAAATGATGATCTAACTTGGTTATCAATCATTGATACGCCAAAATCAACACTGTCAGCAAATTTACCAGAGACGAAAATATCGGGGTTTATTTCATAACTACCATTAAGTTGCAACTGATCCAAATCGTTTTCCATTCTAGCTGTGCGGAATGCACTACCAGACGCTTCAAAATTAGCCGGGTCGGTTACATCAATGTTATTACCAACATAAGAGATGATAGGGACTTCATTTTCAAAATTAATTGTCTGTTCTCTAATACCAAATACAGTAGTGCCAAGAGACATGTTGCTACCAAATCTATTATTAGGCTTTGCCTCAGCACTTGATGAATGATAATCGAGCTCAAGAGATAGGTTATCAGTTGCTTCCCATTCAAGATTCAATCCTAAGGATTTATTCTCAGATTTATTTGAAGCTAGAGACCCACTTTGTGAAAGATCCGTTGAGCCACCTTGCCACGGCATGAAATCAAAAATTTCTGTGTAGAATAATGGGGCTGCAACTGGACCATCGGTCCAAGCACTAGCGGTGAATTCATGGTTAAACCATATTCCTACATTATTATTACGCACCTCAATTTCATTTGAAGAGTATAGGTAATCTAAAGTAGTAGTGAGTCTTTCTGTTGGGCGATATTGTAAAACCAACTGGCCATTTACTCGTTCACGATCAATGTCATTAACTGAATAACTTGCATTTTGGGGAATTGCATAAACATCACCATCACCAGGTTGGTTTTGGTGTAACCCTGTTTGGTTCCAAGCATTACACTCATCTCTAGGTAATGCTCCCCATTCTCCAGCGAAATCACAATCACCCAAATAACCATCACGCCAACCTACATCAGCCTGATTGATACTTGCTTTACGCTGTTGATGACTTGCTGAGATTGCCACACCAAAAGTATCATCAGCAAAAGTATTACTGAAGAATCCAGAAACTTCTGGTGTTGTATCAGTACTGTCATTTTGAGAAGTATCCATGACGCCTTTTACGCCGACAGTTGCTTTCAAACCAGGTGCATCTAGAGGACTCGCTGTTTTAATATTTATCGTTGAACCAATGCCACCAGTCGCAACTGAAGCACGGCTTGTTTTGTAAACTTCAACTCCAGCGATACCTTCAGAGGCTATGTTAGCAAAATCAAAAGAACGGCTAGAAGGAGGGCTTGCGCCATCGCCTAAACTTGCTGTTGGCATCTGACGGTTATTAAAAGTAACTAAATTAAAGTCTGCTCCAAAACCACGTACAGTAACTGAGTTGCCTTCACCATTGGCTCGATCAATCGACACGCCTGTAATACGTTGGAGAGATTCAGCAAGGTTAGTATCTGGGAACTTACCTATATCTTCTGCTGAAATTGCGTCAACCACACCAATAGAGTCTCGTTTGATATCCATAGATTTCTTTAAGCTACTGCGAATACCACTTACAGTAACCTCTTCGATGTAACCTTCATCCTCATTCTCTTGAGCATTAACATTTACACTCATACCCATGGCTGTAATAACAGCAATCGATAAAAGTTTATTGTGTTTTTTCATTCTTCTAACCCCTCAGTACTCTATGTTATTAAAATATATTGCGTTTAAAAATAAAACTTTCTAATTTATCAGTGATGTTGTTTGTGTGATTCTCTGTACAAAAGCTCAGCCGAAAAACTTAAATGCCTGGAGACATTGCCTCTTCCCTTATTTTTAGCTATCAAAAGCCTTGCTGCAGACTCTGCCATCTTCTCAATCGGTTGTTTAATTGTGCTCAGTAAAGGACAAATTTGTCTGGACACTGGCGCATCATCAAAGCCCACTACTGATAAGTCGTTTGGAATTTTAAGTCCAATGTCATAGGCACTAGCAAATACACCAGCAGCCATGTAATCGTTACTTGCAAAAATTGCAGTCGGCCTGTTTGCCATACTCAGTAAGTCTTGGCCACATGCTTTTCCAGATTCAAAAGTAAAGTTTCCTTGCTTAATCAGAGACTCATTTATTTGCAATCCTGCTTTTAGAAGGGCTGACTTATAACCCATAAGTCTTTCAAGACTGGCTCCATGGCTGAAATCACCTTTAATAAATCCTATTTCGCTATGCCCAGCTTCAATTAACTCTCCAATCATTACCTCTACCGCTGCTTTGTCTTCACAACAAACCGAAGGCACCTTTTCTGACTTTATGGCAGGAGAAATATTTACAACATTAATTTCATGCTCAGTGAGCGCTTCAACCAAACCTTTTTTGTTACATAAAGGCGGAATAAGTATCACACCATCTAAATGTGAGTTTTTGGCAAAATTAACGATATCCGTGATAATTGATTTACTTTCAGAATCACACGGATGAATTATTAAATTGCAGCCTTCTTCTGAACAAGCTTTTAAAACACCGGTCTGAATAGACATAACATAGGAAGCACTTATATTACTGTACACAAGACCAATCATTTTTGACTGTCTTCCTGCTAAAGCAACTGCCGCCAAGCTTGGTTTATAGCCCAGTTCGTTAATAGCCTTAAGAACTTTATCACGCGTACTATCACGCATTGGAGTTTCTCTATTGAGAACTCTTGATACCGTTTTCACGGACACCTCAGCCTTATTAGCCACTGTGGTTATCGTTACTTTTTTCAAAACGGTCATATAATAAATAGCTCTAACAATCAATTACAGAGAATGTGATCAGGTTTATCGTTAGCATCAAGCAAACGAATATTTGAGATTTCTATGCTCCAAGCGCCCGAACTTAAGAAGGCAATTGGATGACTAATGTTTTCTAAGTTGACTCCATTTTTGTCAAGACATGCCAATGGCAAACCTATACTTTGCCAATTTTTGTAGATAGGCTTAGATAGAGTATCACTAATATCAAAACCACCCTTACATTTTTCTCCACAAAGCATTGCTACATTAAAAGCCTCTTTCGGAGCGTTTAAAACTTTCACATCTAGCGCTAAAACAGCGTCTTGTTGAGCCTCAGCCAACCAATTGACATGTTTATCACTCTGCAACTTCCAGCTATTCAAGCCATTACCACCAAAGCTTATTCGCTGGGCATCTTCCTGTACTTCCCGATCAAAGATAGTGGTTATAACTCCAGAATTTTTTGTTTTGCTTATGGACTGACTCGCTAGAATAGGTGAAGTATTTTCTTCTTGGATTGTCGCTTTGAAAGGCGGTATTCCACGCCCCTTAAACAAAAGCTTACCCAAACTAGTTTGATTGGTTTGATCACTGGTTTCTTGCAAAGAATCTATTTCTGTCTTTTGACCATACTCTAAACCATACGCAAATTCAAAAAGCGGATCATATAATTTATTATTAATATTTTGAGGTTCTTGATATGGTGTTTTTGGCCAAGAGAAACTACTTTTTCCTTTAAAACCACATACTGAAAAACTTCCTTTTTCACAAAACAATACATCCGCAACACCTTGCCCTTCGGTACCAGGCAACCAAGCAGCTACAAAGGCATCAGAGGCATTTAGCTCTGGCGTTACCCACATAGCTCTACCAGACAAAAACACTGTCACTATTGAAATACCTTGTTTTTGTAAGTTTTGCATAATGGCAATATGTTTTCTGTTTTCTGGACTGAAGGCTAAATTTTTTCTATCGCCAGGACCTTCTGCATAAGGCGGTTCAGCAAGAATTACTATTGCTACATCAGGTTTAGTTATATAACTACCATTTTTGCTATAGCTAAACTCACCACCAGCCTCTTCAACAGCTGTCTTAATACCATCAACAATTCGAGTGGCTCCAGGAAAATCTGAATTCTTAGTTTCAGTGCCTTGCCACGTCATACTCCAACCACCAAGTTGATTTGCCATAGACTCTGCCGCTTCACCAACGACTAAGACCTTGGTATTTGCAGCAAGAGGCAAAGTTTGCGAATTGTTTTTTAACAAAACCAATGATTCTCGTACCGCCTGACGTGCAATTTCTCTATGTGTTTTGTGGCCAATCAGACTCTGATCGCCAGCACCAATACGGCTTTTAGGACCCTTATCATCAAACATACCTAATCGTAATTTCACCCTTAAAATACGTTTTACGGCATCGTCTAAGCGACTTTCAGAAATATCATTGTCTCTAACTTGTTTGAGAGTATTTTTATAAAATGCTTCCCAGTTTTCTGGAACCATAATCATGTCAACACCGGCATTGATCGCTTGAGCGCAACTGTCGTTAGTACAACCATCCACTTGCCCATGACCATTCCAGTCACCCACAACTAAGCCATCAAAACCCATTTTATTTTTAAGCACTTCGGTTAAGAGATAATGCTCACCATGAATTTTTTTGCCATTCCATCTATTAAAGGTTGCCATAACCGTTTGCACACCTTTATCCATCGCGGAAAAATATGCTTGGCCATGAAACTTACTTAAATCCGCCTCACTCAATACCGTATCGCCCTGATCTATACCAAACTCAGTGCCACCATCACCAATGAAGTGTTTTGCAGTTGCAATAATACGATCTTGATCTAAAAAACTTTCACCAACGGTTCCCTGTAAGCCCTCAATCATTGCCGCAGAAAGTTTTGCAACGAGTTGTGGGTCTTCTGCAAAACCTTCATAGGTTCTACCCCAACGGTCATCCATAGGAACCCCTACTGAGGGTGCAAAAGTCCAGTAAATACCTGTTGCTGACACTTCTTTTGCGGTAGCAGTACCAATTTCTCTCATTAACTCAACATTTGCTGTCGCTCCGAGACCAATGTTATGAGGAAAAATAGTCGCGCCAAACACATTATTGTGACCATGTACGGCATCCGTACCCCAAATAACCGGTATTTTGGGCTGACCATCATTTCTATTTATTGAGGCCTGGTAAAATTCATCTGCCAACTCTACCCATTCAGCAGCATTTGCATGCATATTGTTTTTTGGAAAGGCTCCGCCTCCGTTCAAAATACCGCCCAGTTTATAACGTTCAACATCTTGGGGAGTCACATGACGAATTTCAGCCATAACTAACTGACCAACTTTATCTTCAAGACTCATGGCTGCTAAAATTTGATTAATCTTTGCTTCATCTGAATCGATAATGATTGTGCTCTGAGGCCAAAGCTCTGGGTTTTGCTGCTTTGCAACAGATATTTTATTTTGCGTCGGTGATTGCGTCTCAGCCTCATGGCTACAATTACTCAGCAATATGCACATGCTCAAGGCAAGTAAACTGAGAAGAGTTCTGTTATTCGATACAATCATTTCCACATCTCGTTATAAGTTTTAAATTTTTTTAGTGTTGCAAATATCAGCAAAATTATTGGTATGAAATTTTTAATCTTTTGCTGAAAGTAAAGTTAAGTAAATAACAGTGCAAATGCGACCAAGTAAAGTGCAAAACGTAAATTTAAACGTACAAATTTACGTAAATGTCATTAAAAGTACCGAATGCGGCAGTGCCATATAAAGAATTGTCGGATAGATGACATTTATTTATCTATATACATAAATAAATATAATAGGTAAATCAAAATGTGCTGCACTATTTTGTTACACTGCAACATTGAATTTTACTAATTTTATTAACTAGCAATTCTCCCCAGAGTCAAAAAAAGTAAAAGATTTTATGTCTGACCAGGTTTTTAATATCCATGACATCATATTGGTAGTTACTGGCTACCTTTGCTTGTTATTTGTACTGCTTATTAGTGCCAAAAGGGATAGACATATAAGTGATTACTTTCTTATCGCCTTCTTTCTTGCACAAACTGCGATACCCCTACATATCTTAATTAATTATAGCGACGGTTTTTCCACCACCGTCTTACAGTTTTCTCCGGGCCTGTTTAGATTTTTTGATTTTGCATTTTGGATAGAAAGCCCTTTATTACTTTGGTACACAAGAGCACTGCTTTATAAAGACTTTAAATTCACCAAAAAGGATCTTTGGTACTTTGCTCCTGTATTGCTTTATATCATTTATATAAGCATTACTTTTTATAGTGCAGATATAAATACCAAAGTCACTCTCATCGAAGCGTTTAAAACAACTCAAGCACCATCAGTTCAACACACCATAGCTGTCATCCGTGAATTTATACGTGTTCTATTTGGCTTAATGTGTTTAATTGAGATTAGACGAGCCCAACAACAAATTAAAGATCAATACTCAAGTATTGAAACAATCAATTTTAGTTGGTTAGGTGTTCTAACAATTGCTTTTGTCATCGAAAGAAGCTGGGTCTTAGTAATTGCTTTAACCGCTACATTTGCTCCTGAAATGAATTCTTCTTATTACAATATCTTAGGACTTGCAGGAAACTATTTACGCTTGGCTTTGGTCAGTGGTCTAATTATTTTTAGTTTAACGCGGTCTAGAATATTTAAAGGTAGTGTTTCAAAAGAAACCCCACTAAAAAATGAAAAAGATTTTCAAGTTGATCTCGGATTAATATCTAGACTTGAACATCAAATGTTGATTGAAAAACCGTATCTAAAACATTCGCTTAATCTGGAGCAATTAGCTAAGCAACTTGATATCCCAGCAAGAGTTCTATCAAAATCTATAAATAATCATTTCCAAACAAATTTTTATGAGTTTGTTAACTCGTACAGAATCAATAAAGCAAAAACGATTCTTGAAGACAGAGAGCAAGATAATAAAAAAATGATTGAAATTTTGAATGAATGTGGCTTTAACAGCAAAGCTACCTTCAACTCCTTTTTTAAAAAAATTACTGG
>CALHVH010000009.1 GCA_938039225.1 uncultured Gammaproteobacteria bacterium | reverse complement strand
ACTCGAATACGATGACGTAGCTAATGACCAACGCAAGGTTGTCTATGAGTTACGTGATGATCTTATGGATGAAGAAGACGTTTCCGATATTATTGAATCAATACGTGAAGATTGTCTTAACGATTTAATTAGCGAATACATCCCGCCACAATCAGTTGAACAACAGTGGGATGTTTCAGGATTAAGTCAGGTATTAGCCAGTGAGTTTTCTGCAAACCACGATATCCAAGCATGGTTAGATAATGATAAAAAACTCAATGAAGAGGGTTTACGTGAACGTGTAGTTGAAGAAATTGTTGCCGCATATGCTGAAAAAGAAGAACAAATTGGGAGTCCAACTTTAAGGCATTTTGAAAAAGCCGTAATGTTGCAACAGTTGGATATGCATTGGAAAGAGCATTTATCAGCTATGGACCATTTGCGTCAAAGCATAGGTTTACGTAGTTACGCCCAGAAAAATCCAAAGCAAGAATATAAAAAAGAAGCATTTGAAATGTTCAACATTGTTTTAGATAACGTAAAGCGCGACACTATAAGCATCCTTGCACGTGTAAGAGTTCGAGATGAAGAAGAAGTAGCTGAGATGGAGCGTCGTCGACAGCAAGAACAAAATGCTCGTAATGTTGAATACAAGCATGCTGAGAGTTCAGGTTTCGCAGCTGGATCATCAGAGTCCGAATCGCAGGAACCAGTCGCTCAAGTTGAAACCTTTGTACGTGAAGGTGAGAAAGTTGGACGTAATACTCCATGTCCGTGTGGTTCTGGTAAAAAATACAAGCATTGCCATGGTAAATTAAGTTAGTGCTAAAAGATGATTTACTTGAGTTATTTACTAGGAAAGTATGAAAAATAATTCAATCATTGATGTAGCCGTGGCAATAATTATTGATTCAGAGAATAAAATCTTAGTGAATCAGCGTACCAGTGACAGAGAACATGCTGGTCAATGGGAATTCCCTGGTGGTAAGTTTGAAAAAGGGGAATCTATAAATCAGGCATTAATAAGAGAGTGTAAAGAAGAGCTTGGTATTAATGTAAATGAACATGTTGCATTGATGGTTTTAGAGCATGCCTATCCTAAAAAAACTGTTAGATTAGATGTGCAAGTTGTTCAAGCTTATACAGGAAAAGTTTTGGGATTGGAAAATCAAAAATTAGCCTGGCATTCATTAAGTGAGTTATATCAGATTGATTTATTGCCTGCTGATTTGCCTATATTGCATGCATTAGAAAAAATCATTAATTAATTTTTTTATTTGTTGTTTGTTCTAATGCTTCAAGGCTAGAGATTTCTTCGCCACTAATAGTATGCTCTTCCATGAACCATGCACCTAAGTCTTGTAGCCTGCAGCGATCTGAGCAAAATGGTTTGAATTCAGACTCTTCCCAAATAATTTCTTTTTTGCAGCGTGGGCATTTAACAGTAATACTCATATTTTTTTAACAACAAATTAATCGAAAAGGTATATCGTTAGAGCTTTGTTTTGAGCGCTCACTTAAATCCGAAGGTTTATAAAACCTAATAGTAAAGCGATGCTGACTACCACTAATTTCTGGGTAAAGTTCGGAGTTGTCCGGAAGTCCTACACGTATCAGGGATACTTGGCTTTTTCGATTCAGTTGTTGTTGATATAAACCATGTGCAGCCACTAAATTTTCGGGTTGAGAGCTTTCCCTAGTCAACCACAGAACGCGCTGTATCGCTTTATGTAAAGGGGTTAATGAACTGTACCAATCTTCTAGATCAGCGGTGCGTTTTTCAAAAGGTTGTCGTAGCCAGTGTGCATAAACTGGAATGTCAAAGTTACAAGCACCGCCCGGAATTGCTGAGCGCTGTTTTATGCTGTTTAAGAACTCATGTTCACGCAAGGAGCTTCCCAAGTTTGTGCCTAAGGCTTCCAGTCTTTGGCGAGCGTGAGCAATGTCAGTTAGTTGACGTTGGAGTTCATCAGTATCAACACCAGGATACGAAAGGTAGTTCTGTAAATTACGACTGAATTTATCTAATTCTTTTAGCGTTTCGCTTCTTATGTCACCACGAAGTAAAACATTAAGTAAGTCGATGAGAGTCGAAATGGCTCTACGGCTATCCATCTTTGAGGGGCGATGTAGAAAATAATCCGCTTGTTGAAATAAAAAATCTAATCGTAAGAAAGTCCTCAAACGCTCAGTTAAAGGCTGCTCATAATATTGATAAGAGACTGCCTCTGACGTTGGGTCTATGTCGAACAAGGATGGATTCATAATGTGATTTTGCCGTAGTACTGCAATTAGTGCAAATCTAAACCATAATTTTTATTAAGCTGGCTAAGGTTGCTGTTATTAGAATTGCTAATTAAGTCTAAATATTTGTTGTGTAATAAGAGTACTTGATTATTGAGCTTGTTCAATGCCCCAGAGTTGTTAATGCAATCATCGGCATGTTGTAATCTCACTTCGTTGGTCGTCTGAGCCTTAATGATACTTAGTGCTTGCTCAACCGAGCAGTTATCGCGATTTGTAATTCTAGTTATTTGCGTATCAAGTTCAGTGGTAATAACTAATACTCGGTTTACTAAGCTTTCTAAATTTGATTCAATTAGTAAAGGTATCTCCAATATAACATAGGGAGACGTTGAAGCTTGGGCCATCCTAACCATCTCTTTCCGAATCGCAGGGTGGGTAATTGAATTAAGAATTTTGCGTTGTTTTACATCTTTAAATATGATATCACGTAGTCTTTTTCTATCCAGTTCAAGGTCTTTATTTAGTATGTTTTGACCAAATTGTTGAACCACTTGCTTGAGTGCTGGAGAGTTTTTTTTTAAAACATCTTTAGCAATATCATCTGCTGAAATGACATCAATACCTAAAGCCTTAAAGGCTCTAGCTGCACTGGATTTGCCACTAGCTATTCCGCCAGTTAAGCCAATTCGTAAAGCTCTAAATTTTTGGTGTTGAGTCAAGAGAAGTTACATATATCGAAGAGCGCCTAAAATTTTATCGCCCCAAATTAGCATTATCCAACCGGCTATCCCAATAAATGGACCAAAAGCAAAAGCTTTAGTTCGGTCACGTCCTAAAAACAACATCTGGGGTAACATCACCGCAAGCCCAACTCCAGCTGATAATAATAGTGTCATTGGTAAAATTTCCCAACCCAGCCAAGCACCAACCATGCCCAACATTTTAAAGTCGCCATAGCCCATGCCTTCTCTACCGGTAAGGATTTTAAATATCCAGTAAATTGACCATAAAGCCAAATAACCGCAAACAGCACCAATAATTGCCGTAACTGGGTCGACAAAAAGTGATTGAGTATTCACTAGTAATCCAAGCCATAACAAGGGTAAAGTTAATGAATCAGGTAAAAGCTGGTGGTCAAAGTCTATGCCAACCATAGCGATAATTCCCCAAGTAAGAATTAAGGCAGGCAATAACTGTGGCGACCAACCAAAATGTGTTGCTACAAAAACCGAAACAAGTGCGGTAAATAATTCTACGATTGGGTAACGTATTGAGATAGATTGCTTGCAAGCAGAACATTTGCCTTTGAGAAATAAATAACTGAAAACGGGTAGATTTTCATACCAGCGAATTTTATGCTTGCAGTTAGGACAATGTGATTCAGGTTTGGATAAGGTGTACGGAGTGTTATCTTCATCTGGAAA
>CALHVH010000008.1 GCA_938039225.1 uncultured Gammaproteobacteria bacterium | reverse complement strand
GCCCGCAGAATAAACGGTAAGCCTACACTGGCAACTTTTGCGGCCACCAAACAGAGTACCGCAAAAAACAATCGACCTTTATAGGCGGTTAAATACGGAACCAATTGTTTCAAACTTTTCCAATTTACTTCTTTAAACTCTACTGTGGTTCTTCCGCCGCGCATTCTAGTCTTCTTTATCGTTACCTTGTATTAACTACTAACTATACACACAAGTCTGCCGCTGTTAGTTATTTCTTATTTTGATTGAAATTTGATCTACGCCTGAAGCTATTTTGTCAAAATTTAAACAATCTTGTAATAATCATCTTATTAACAAGCTCTATTTACTATTATTAAATTGTTTCGATTATTTACTTATGTTGCCGAAAATTTTAAGCCAAATATTCCCCATTCTAATGTTACTCTCTATGCTCATTGGTGGCTCGCGATCGATATCAGCTATGGATAAGAAAATGCAACAAGTGCATAAATCAATAACTAAACAGTTTTCGGGCGTTGATCATTTAAGTCATAGCGAATTTAATGAGCTGGAAACTGAATACACTATTGTGTTTGATGTAAGAGAAAAAACTGAGTTTGAGGTAAGCCATCTTGCCAATGCAATTCAAGTTGACCCCGAAATCACTACCGAAGATTTTCTTCAACAATACCAAGAACAAATTGGTGATAAAACGGTTGTGTTCTATTGCTCGGTTGGACAACGTTCTTCTGAACTAGCGGAACGTGTTGATGAGGTGTTAAATGAAAAAGAATTCATAGAGGTTTACAACCTCGCAGGAGGTCTTTTTGAATGGCATAATAATGGTTTACCCATGGTGAATGACAACGGTGAGACGCAACTGATTCATCCCTATAATCGCAAATGGGGAAAGCTAATTAACAATGAAGACAGTATCCATTATCAATAAAGAAAGGCCAGAACTCATTCTGGCCTTGTTATTTTAGAACACGGAAAAAACAGAATTTTTTTATTCTACGATTACATTTCCTAATACTGACCAAGCGCCGATTAATTGATTACTTGAATTCCAGGTACCAGCTATAGTAGGTATATCGTTTGAAAATAGTATATAAGTATTGCGAGCATCCAATTTCCAAGAGTCTGTTTTTATCTTATCCGCATCGGGTTGAATGATTCTCACCCCTAATTGATAGCTTGCTGGGTTAAGTGTACTTAATACAAAATCACATGAAAAAGAAAACGACGTGTCCGGCATGATTTGAGTTAAATCAGCCTCCACATCAGTTGTAATAACAGGGTTGTTGTTAACATCCAATAAAGCAAATTGCACGTCCCAGTTATAATACATAGGCGCTACACCAATATTTTTTCCTTTTAGCTCAACACTCAGTGAACTTGCTAAACTACCTCGTTCAGAAAAAATCGCTTCATCAATTTGATAATTGTAGCCCATTTTTTTATGCAGTTTTAAATACTCTACATAATTAGTATCACCTTCAGTGATTCGATATGAACCCGGTTTCATAGTTGAATAGCGACCGGTTCGAATCATATCCAAACCTTTATCAGTTTGAAACAATGCTACTTTTTCCGCACTGGCTTCCGCTTCACTTCGTGGCGGAACTTCACCACCAATGGGATTACTTTGCCATTGATTTCCACTTTCTACAGCAACATCAAATTCATCGCTGTGACCATTATTGGCCACAAAAAAATCATTATGAAAACCAATGCCCGAAGTTGATTGAGTTGGTTCTCGCCAAGGGTAACGCACCATCAACTTGGCACGATTAAAATTGCTTTTATAATTATTCAGCACATTTATTCGAGTAGCATCGGTAATTTCATAAGAACTACCATCAAAACTGGAACCAAAGGAATGCCACTCGCCCCAATAACCAATTAATCCCATTTGTAAACTGTAAATACGTGGGTCATTATCATAACGACTGGCTAAGGCTTGTATCGCTTCTTGAGCTTGAGCTAAATAGTTCGCATCATTAAAGTCAGTAATATAACGGCCATTATCACCTTGCAATCGTTGCACACCAACTTGTGAATACATCCAAGATGGACAATCGGATTCAGCATTATCACCATGCCAATCACAATACAAACGTAAGATTAAATGACGACCTCGGCTTCCTGGTCTATCAATAATACTTTCTACTGCCGCGTAATCAAAATTCCCATCACTAGGTTCAAAGTCTTTCCATTTAATGTATTGAAAGCCAACAGAAGCTTCAGGATAATCATTCCACCACCCTGAATTCCAGCCTTTTAATGGGTTCTTCTCAGGACCATCCGTTTTAGTGTAGCTATGCACAATACCCGCCCCTTGTTCTGGAACTTTCCATGTTGGTCCAATATGTCTACAACCTTCTTTACCAATATCCACGCGTCCAGGGCACCAGTCTTCATCGCCAGCATCATTGGCTGGACCATTTCCACATTGAATATCATTGTAAATAGGTCGGCCGTTAGAACCAGGACCTGGACCAATAGCATCACAGACTTCTCTTACCGTCATATCTCCTATGCCCGATTCCAATGGACCAATATTGTGATCAAAAGTGGAATCACAGAAGCACTCATCACCCACGGAATAACTATCCTTCCAGCCATTACCTCCGGGTTCTCTTAAAATATCACTTAA
>CALHVH010000007.1 GCA_938039225.1 uncultured Gammaproteobacteria bacterium | reverse complement strand
GTTTTCATGATTGTCTCCAGCGCATCTTGCAAAAAAATATGCATCAAAAGATGCATAAGTCGAGCCAAGCCACGCACAAATTATTCTGTACTTGAAAGGGCGCGCATTTTAGCGGATATATTTAAGCTATGCAATTCAATACTGAGATAGAAAGGCATTTTGCCATTATTAAAACTTGTAAACACAGACTAAAATTTAAAGTAATTTCATATAAAACAATGAGTTACCATTATTCTGACTCATCATTTCCATTATCAATTATATACTCAGATGGCGGTAATAATAAACGCTCAACCACCTTGCCATTGAGTAAATGCGAGTCGATAATCTCGTCCACATCAGATTCGTCCAGATAGTTGTACCAAACCCCTTCTGGATAGACTACTAAGACCGGCCCTAACTCACAGCGATCCAAACAACCGGCACTATTAAGGCGCATTTTACCTTCACCCAGCATTCCCATGTCTCTGACACGTTTTTTGGCATAAACGTATACCTCTTCTGAGCCCACCGCTGCACAACACTGACGAACAGCTTCTGGACCGCGTTGATTGATGCAAAAAAACACATGATAAGGATAAAACTGCTTATTAGGGATTTGATCTGACATAGTGAGTCTTTCTTCTGGCTTATTAAATAAATAGGCGTAATGAGTAACTCATTACGCCTATGAATTATAAACACTTCTTGTATCAGCAGCTCAAAAATCCGAACTCACTGTATTGTTTATATTTAGAAGCTGTATTCCAAGCTAATGGCTGTGAAGGTATCCGTTTTTTCAATGCCAGCTGGTACATCGCTATTATTTTTAATACTGTAAGACAAACGCACCCCTATATCTTTATAGATTTGCGCTTTTAAAGAAGTAACTGATTCAATAAAAGTATTCGTATCGCCGGCTTCAATACCCACTGTTTGGTCAAAAGCGGCTGTTTCACTTAGATCCCAATGATAATCGGTGGCTAAACGTAAAATTGCATCACTCGTATTTTCACCAATAATTGGCTCTAATTGTGTTGCACCCGCACCGATTTCAACATTCCATTGACGAGTTTCTGTATTAATTAATTTGCGTCCATACCCTACAGATTCAGTTGTTCTTAAATCATAAGCACTGAACTTATCTTTATCAGCATCAATTAGACCAAAGATATAACTTCTATCATTGATTGCCCAGTCAGACTTTAAACCTAAAAAATACCGCTCTGCGGTTGTAATACCACTGGTTGAGCCACCAATAGCTAAGGCGCTTAAGCCATGAGTCCAACGACCTGTTTTATAAGCTAAACCCAAGTCTGCGTTAAGACTGCTGGTTTCAGAGTTGCCATCAGTTGATAAAAAGCCTAAACCTGCTTTGCCTGACCAAGGTCCTTCAACTTCTTCTGCGATTACCGTTGAACTAAAACTCATGGCTAAAACAGCTGAACCTATAATTAGATTTTTTAAATGTTTCATACTAATAACCTTTGTTTGTAAAAATAATAAAAAATTTGTTGGTACTATACAGATTTGCTTAACTATCAGCTAATGCTGTTAACAAAAATTCATCTTAGTTAGGTTTAACTTACCCTGATATAATGACAAGCATGCGTAAATTAAGTTTCTTTGATAAAGCCCTAATTGAGTTAGATAAGGCCCTACAAACACGAGCCAGTGCTCAACGTATGGCGCAGCGCCCTACTCCAGCGCCTGACCCAGAGAGTCTTAAAAACGCTAGAGAAATTAGCGATGAAGATAAACAAAAAGCAGCACGTCTAATGCGTGTTAATCATGCTGGAGAAGTCTCGGCCCAAGCACTCTACCAAGGCCAAGCATTTACCGCCAAACTCCCTCATGTTCGCAAACAAATGCAGCATGCAGCCGAAGAAGAAATAGATCATCTCGCTTGGTGTGAAGACCGTTTAGAAGAGCTGGGTGCAAAACCCAGTGTACTTAACCCAATTTGGTATGCAGGTTCGTTTGCTCTGGGCGCCTTTGCAGGTTTAGTGGGTGACAAATGGAGTTTAGGCTTTGTTGAAGAAACCGAAAAACAAGTAGTTGAACATTTACAAGAACATTTAGATCAATTACCCCAAGACGATTTAAAAACACGAAGCATCATCGAACAAATGCAAGTGGATGAAGCCGAACATGGTGACATGGCAAAGCAAGCCGGTGCCGCTGAATTACCCGCTCCGATTAAAGCTGTGATGAAGATCACTTCTAAAATTATGACAAAATCGTCTTATTGGATTTGACTAAAGCCTATCTTAAATTTCGTCAGCATTTCCTTTTTGCATATTGCGACCATAAAATATTTCTAGCATCTCGGTTTTAATTCGTTCACGAATATTTTCTTGCTCAGCATCATCAAAAGCCGTTTCACCCTCGCCGAATAAATAATTATCTAGCTCCAAATCCTTAACCATCATTTTGGTATGGAAAATATTTTCTTGATACACATTCACATCCACCATGCGATATTTTTCAGTAATATCTAGTGGCAAGAAATTTTGAATAGAATCAATTTTATGGTCAATATAATGTTTGTCACCGTTGACGTCCCTAGTAAAGCCACGAACGCGGTAATCCATAATCACGATATCCGATTCCAAGCTATGAATAAGATAGTTCAAAGCCTTAAGGGGCGAAATTTTTCCACAAGTTGAAACATCTATATCCGCTCTAAAAGTACTAATACCATTATCAGGATGACTTTCTGGATAGGTATGCACTGTGATATGGCTTTTATCTAAATGAGCAACCACCGATTCTTGAGATGGGCCAGGCGCTTCTGAATTCGATTTAGCTAAAGCGTTTTCAACGGGTTCTTCGGAAATAAGAATAGTTACACTTGCACCCATTGGATCATAATCTTGATGCGCAATATTTAAAACGTTAGCACCTATGATTCTAGTTACGTCGGTTAAAATTTGTGTCAGACGCTCTGCGTTATACACTTCATCAATGTATTCGATATACTCTTCTCTGTTTTTCTTATTCTTTGCATAACAAATATCGTAGATATTAAAACTAAGAGTTTTAGTAAGGTTATTAAAGCCATGTAGCCTGAGTTTTTCAACCATTAGAATTGCTCGTTTAAATCAAATTAGCTTATAATTATCTCCTATTTTTATGGCCTAAGAAATACCTAGAGTGAGTATTTTTATACTTCAAATACTCAAACAAGAAAATTCGCACTAGTATTAAGTCGCTAGGATTGATAGCCTTAGCCTAAGTTTTCAGCAGGATAAAATCATGTCAGCACAAAACGAAGCCATTCAAATTTTTCTAGAAAAGAGTCGTACACGCGAATTAAACAATAAAGCTGTAGTAATTCATGCGGGAGATGTCCCTGATAGCTTGTTCTATATTGTCGAAGGATCGGTAGAAGTTTTAATTGAAGACAAAGACGGTAATGAAATTGTTCTATCGTATTTAAACAAGGGTGAATTCCTTGGCGAAATGGGTTTATTTGAAGATAGAGCTGAACGTAGCGCTTGGGTGCGTACACGTACAAAATGTGTACTGGCTGAAATGACTTATCCTCGCTTTCGCGAACTAGTAAAACAACACCCTCAAATATTATTTGAGCTAGCCAGTCAACTGGCCAATCGCCTCAACAAAACCAATATCAAACTAGGCAATTTAGCGTTTGTTGATGTAACAGGTCGAATCGCACATACACTGATGGAACTATGCACCGAGCCGGATGCAATGACTCATCCTGATGGTATGCAAATTAAAGTTTCCCGCACTGAGCTCAGCCGATTGGTTGGGTGCTCACGTGAAATGGCTGGTCGCGTTTTAAAAATCTTGGATGAAGAAGGCTTGATTGCAGTCAGTGGTAAAACCATTGTGGTACACAATGTTCGTCCTGGTGAGACTATAGTTATTCGCACATAGAGTAACTGACGCTTCTTATCTAGTAACTCTGATAACGCCTTAAAAAATTTTCTAAAATCGCCTTTCCTTGCACTGTAAGAATGGATTCCGGGTGATATTGCACACCAATCATTGGCCACTGCCTGTGTCTAAACCCCATGAGCTCATCAATCGCCCCATCTTGAGCTCTAGTCCAAGAACTCACTTCTAAATCTGTTGGCAAAGTATGAATATCTGCCACTAAGGAATGATAACGCGTAGCCTCAAAAGGCTGAGATATACCATAATATTCAACAGCACCATCATGCATAATCATTGAGGTTTTGCCATGCATTACTTCTTTGGCGTTTATCACTTTGCCACCTAGTGCTTGTACCATGCATTGAAAACCCAAACACACTCCAAACATTGGAACACTTGGAGCAAATTCTTTAATCACTTCCAGACATAAACCCGCTTCATCTGGGGTGCACGGTCCTGGTGAAAGAATGATGTATTGAGGATTCCATTGACGGATATCAGCTAAAGTAAATTGATCATTTCGTACGACTTTGACTTCACCAATAGACTTGTCTATAGATAATTTTTCTTGTAATTCTTCTAGGTATTGCACCAAGTTATAGGTGAAAGAATCGTAGTTGTCGATCATTAAAATCATGTAGGAGTTTTCGTAGTTTGAGATTGCCGCGTCGCATATCGCTCCTCGCAATGACATAACTCTTAAATATCAGTCATTGCGAGCGTAGCGCGGCAATCTTTTATGTTGTAAATCAACCCTTAGCCAACTCAGCACGCATCGCCTGAATAGTTGCCGCATAATCATCAGTATTAAAAATTGCTGAGCCAGCTACAAAGGTATCAGCTCCAGCTTTTTTAATCTCTGCGATATTATTTACTTTCACGCCACCATCAACCTCTAAGCGAATATCGTAAGGACTTTCATCAATCATATCTCGCACAAGTCGTAACTTATCCAATGTTGATGGAATGAAGGACTGACCTCCAAAGCCTGGATTAACAGACATCAGCAATACCATATCCAACTTATCCATGACATGCTCTAACCAGGTAATTGGTGTTGCAGGATTCAGAACTAAGCCAGCCTTACAACCCGCGTCGCGAATCAGCTGCAGACTTCGGTCTACATGATTTGAGGCCTCAGGATGAAAAGTAATTATTGAAGCGCCAGCATCCGCAAACATGCCTATTAAACTATCCACAGGCTGAACCATTAAATGCACATCAATAGGTGCACTTACACCATGGTCTCTTAAGGCTTTACAAACCATAGGTCCAATCGTTAGGTTTGGAACGTAATGATTATCCATTACATCAAAATGCACCATATCGGCATCGGCTGCTAAAACATTATCAACCTCTTCGCCTAATTTTGCGAAATTAGCCGAAAGAATAGATGGGGAAATAAGAAGTTTGTCTGATTCAAAAACGCTCATGTAAGTATCCGATATGGGTTAAATGTTGACAGCATTTTACCTTTTTATGCCAACTGAAAGGACAGATTCTAGAAATTTCGACGTTCTTTGATGAGTTCATAGGCTTTGCGGATTTCTATGGTCTTTTTATTCGCTCGTTCACGCGCAGCCTCCCCACCACCTTGCCCAATCACCTTGTCTGGGTGATTTTGACTAATTAAGCGACGATAAGCTCGTGTAATGTCTTTGGGCGTGTCCGCAGCGCTAACTCCCAAAACCACATAAGCTTCCAATAGTTCATTTCTTGCAGCAGGAGCCCTACTAGTACGTTGACGTTTTGAGCGTGATGAGAATTTTTCATCATGCGAATTTTCATAACGACTGTAATTTCGTTGTTTTTGACGTTGATAATAATTACCTGCTTTTTTTCGATTACCATAAACGGTAAATGAATTATGAATTCGCGCCTCACGAATTAAGTCACTCACACGGGAGCCTGGAATATCTAATTGACCCGCCGTGGCCATTATTAGATTGGTCACAATTCCGGATAAACCATCACCTGCCAATGCCACCTGAATTTGTAAACGTACAAACCATTCACGTAAAGAAACATTAAAACGAAAAGACTTATAAAATGTTTGTAAGCTAGATGCTAAAGGGAATTCTGGGTTTTTACCTCGATTAAAAGAACGCTGAGCCAGTTTTTTTTCACTTGCCGTTAGTTTTAACTCATTCATTAAAGCTTCAGCAATCTCGATTTCTTCTGAACTTACACGCCCATCCGCTTTTGCTATGTGGCCCATAACGTTATAAAAAAGCCTAATAAAAAGTTCGCGTTTTTTTGGTGAAAACTTATCAATGCCGGAAAATTTCTTTTGCGAATCTCCACGTAGTCCAATATCAAATTGTGCGCCCAAAGCCACACCCACAAAAAAGGCAAAAACATCTTTTGCCCAAAACATCCCGATGAAACCACCTAATATCTTGCCAAAGTGATTCTGTACAAAGTGAAAAGCATTTCTTGCCCTGTGAAAAATTTCTGACATTAAATTTGTTTATTGACCATATCTGAGTAAGCCAAGTCTTGGCATGTTAAAATTGCGAATTATTCTTGAGCGAGAGATCTACATTCTGGTTTAAGGTTCATAACAAACACTATAGCAAAATATCGGATTTTCATGAAAGATTCAGCCAAAACAACAGTATACGAAACCAAACTTAAGGGCTTGGAACCAATTTATCAAGGCAAAGTACGCGACTTGTTTGCGATTGATGATGAGCATATGTTGATTGTGGCCAGCGATCGTTTATCGGCTTTTGATGTAGTCTTGCCAGAGCCGATTCCTGGCAAAGGTCAAATTCTTACTCAAATTACCAATTTTTGGTTTGATAAGACCGACTCTATTATTAAAAGTCATAGAGCTGACCTAGATATCGAAGAAGTATTAGAGAATAAAGAGGATCTTGAACAAGTCAGAGGTCGCAGCATGGTAGTTAAGCGTCTTAAAGCTTTACCTGTGGAAGCCGTTGTACGAGGTTACTTGATTGGTAGCGGTTGGAAAGACTATCAAAAAACCGGTTCAGTTTGTGGCATACCTTTGCCTGCCCAATTACAAATGGCTGACAAATTGCCAGAACCTATTTTTACTCCAGCCACCAAGGCGGAGAAAGGCGACCACGATGAAAATATCGATTTTGATACGGTTGTCGATTTAATTGGTTTAGAGCTTGCCGAGAAAGTCAGAGATGTATCAATAGAAATTTATAATTTCGCTTCAGAGTTTGCAGCTGAGCGAGGAATTATTCTTGCGGATACAAAATTCGAATTTGGTTTAGACAAAGATGACAACTTAGTCTTAATTGATGAAATTCTAACTCCCGATTCTTCACGCTATTGGCCGGCTGCCAGCTATAAAGTCGGTATTAGCCCGCCAAGTTTTGATAAGCAATTTGTGCGTGATTATCTAGAAACCCTAGATTGGAACAAAACCGCCCCAGGGCCCAATGTACCATTAGATGTACGAAATAAGTCTGCTGAAAAGTATGAGGAAGCTTTGCTTAAGCTTACTGATAAAACATTAGAGGAATGGTTAGACTAAGACTCTAACCACTTCAGCAAATTGGCCTTCTGTTCTTCGGAAGGCTCTTTTAATTCTTTAAGTTTCCATTCTTTAAGTGGTTTCTCACTAGTCTTGGCCTTTAAGCTGATTAATTTTCCACGACGTGACAATAAGAGTTCCACCTCAGTATTTGGTCTATAAGCTTTCATACGCTTATCAAAGTCAGATTTCTTAACGCGAATACCATCAATGGCAAGTAACTCGTCTTGAGCATTGACACCGGCTATAAAGACTGGAGTCTCTCGCAAAACTTTGCTCACCACTAAATCATTTTTCGATTTATCAAAATTAAATCCCAAAAAGGCAATAGGCAATGAAACATCGTCCGCTTTTTTTTCTTTTTTAGTTTCTAGTTCAAGCCCAAAATAGTCTATTGGCTCAGAAAAGTCTAAGTACTCTGCACTTTCCACAAGAGATTTAAGGTATTCAGCAGTTGTTGAATCAAGCTCACTGACTAAATCATAAATATCTTGATTTTGAAAACCTTCATCACCTGAATATAAATCACTCGCACTACGCATCAGATCATCTAAGCTTTTTTGATTATTGGTACTTTTTCTAAGTCTTGCATCTAATAAGAAACCAATCATTGCACCCTTGGTGTAATAACTAACATTTGCATTATCAGAATTCTCATCCGGTCGATAAGATCTAATCCAAGCGTCAAATGATGCATCAGCCACCGAACGAGTCGTTTGTCCTGCAATCTCGCTTAAACGTTTGATACTTCCCGCAATCACTTTGGAAAATTCTTTTCTAGTAGTTAGACCAGCACGCTGATTAAGTAAAGCGGCGTAATATGAGGTTAAACCTTCAGAGAACCATAACTCTTGTGTGTAATTCTCTTGCTCGTAATCAAATGGACCTAAGGCTTTAGGTCGTAAACGTTTAACATTCCAAGAGTGAAAGTACTCATGCGCAACTAAATTTAACCACTTAGTCCACGTTTCACGCTCTTGCATGGTAAAACGAGTGCTTATTAAGGCAGTGGAATGCTTATGTTCTAAACCTCCACGACCTTCAGCTATTAAATTTAAAAAATAATAAGGTTTAGTAAAAGGATCTGTTCCCCAAAAATCCAATTGGCTATTCACTACCTTGGATACATCTTCACTAGCCTTTACTATATCCCATGAATCAATATTCCCAACATTCACTAAGAAATGTTTTTGTTTTGACTTGGTTTTTAACTCCTTTAACTGCAAATTACCAGCAACAATTGGGCTATCTACTAACTCATCCCAGTTTTCAGCAACATATAAATGCTTGCGACGATTAATTTCACTTAATGAAGTCGCCGAATCATTCCACTCTTCCGGTAGCTCTAAACCAATATAGTGAGGTAAATTATCTTTACCCATTGGTCGCATAAATGTTGGTGCACCATTAATAAAAGCAAACTCGCGTTCAACCCAATTAGTACGGACCGTTAATTCTCTTGCATACACTCGGTATTTCAAACGAACAGTTGAGTTTTCAAGTTCAGATGCTTTCCAAATATTCTTGGCAATTTTTTCAAGCTTACCAGCTTGTTCTAATTCAACATTTTCTATATGTCGTGAATATTCTCTTACCAAGTAAGAACCTGGAGTCCATGTCGCCATAACTAACTCTAGTTCTGCTTGTCCTTCAGGTACGTCGAATTGGCTTTCTACTTCAAAATAATTATGGGCCTTATCTTTAAACGTAACAGTATGAGTTATTTCGGCTAAAGCGTTGGAAGCAAGAATAAAGATGCAAATTAGAATTAAACTTTTGATTTTCATAATTAAATATAACTTATTTTTAAATAATAATGGACTAAAGATATGAACAAAATTAGCCATACAAGTACTGCATACCTAAGAGGTAACTTCAACGCTAGAAATCAGAGCATATAAACTCTCAAGCCCATCTGTTAAGGCGGCAGGCCCTGGTTGCAGAATAATTGGAGATTTGATTTCATGAATTTGATTATTCTGAACCGCTGGAATATCGCCCCAACCTTCACGTTGCCTAACATGCTCCGCTCTAAATTTTTTGCCACACCACGATCCAATAATAATATCAGGCTGTCTACGGATCACCTCTGTTGGGTCAGCAATAATTCTATTTTTTCCTAAAGACTCTTTAGCCAATTCAGGAAAAACATCATCACCACCAGCTATTTCAATGAGTTCTGATACCCACTGAATGCCGGAAAACAATGGCTCATCCCATTCCTCAAAAAATACTTTGGGTCTAAAACTGCTCTGAGCTACTTTGGATTTAATTTTATTTACACCTGCCTTTAAATCCGCAATTAAGGCTTGCGCTTTTTGTTCACAACCAATCATTCCACCCAACATAGCTATCATCTGATAAATACCATCCACACTGCGATGATTAAATACATGCACATTAATTCCCAGCTTGACCAAATCCGCAGCGATGTCGGCTTGTAAATCAGAAAAACCTAATACAAGATCCGGTTTAAGCGCAATAATTTTTTCATACTTTGCTGAGGTAAACGCCGACACTTTGGGTTTTTCTTTTCGTGCTCGAACAGGGCGCACAGTAAAGCCAGAAATACCTACAATTCTCCAGTCTTCTTCTAACAAATACAGAGTTTCAGTGGTTTCTTCGGTTAAACAAACAATTCTTTGCGGATAATGCTGCATTGCATCAGGTTCCAGTTAAAAATGAGTGAAAAAATAATCGGAATTATGTAAAAATATAGCTAGTGTAAATCTTCTAAAGCCGCATGAGTATAAAGGGAAATGCTGCTGATAATGGATCAAGGATGTAGTTATGGGCGAATTAATACTAATTAGCGTTTTTGCTGTTGTTTTGGCAGCCTTAGTTTATGCTTTCTCTGATAAAACGGAAAAGCTCAATAAACAAAACAACACTACTAAAAAAACGCCTAATCAAAAACCGTTTCAACAACATACTAAAGAGTACACTCTCAATAGCAAACATGCCGCGGTAACCATCTCGCATGAAACCAATGCCTGCGAGGCAGTAAAAGCTATTGGTCATACTCGATACTTAGTCAGAGAAGCGCCTCTCTTGCCATTAAAAGACTGCACTCAATCAAATACCTGCAATTGTCAATATCTCCACCATACTGATAGACGCAAAACTTCCCGACAGAAGGAAACCCGAGAGTCGAATGAACGTAAAGCTAAATTGCGCAAGCAAAGTAAGTAAACAAGAATCATTAATTATCATGCACTACTTTTATAATTAGTAATCTTTCAAATAGCAAAAGCAGTAAACTATTGCTATGAATAAAACATCTCGCATTTCTTTTAGTGATTTAATTCAACAAAAACTTTGGGCGCCCTCTTGGCAAAAAGCGCCTTTGCCACTACGTTTGCTAATAAATTTCCTACGTTATGTGGTGGCCTTAATTCGCGACATTTCTCGTGGACAAATCACTTTACATGCCGTTAGCTTGGTTTATACCATTTTGCTTTCTATTGTGCCTGTTCTAGCATTGTGTTTCTCAATTTTAAAAGGTCTTGGGGTGCATAAAAACCAAGACGTTATTAATCTCATTGATCAGTTCTTGCAACCCTTAGGGCCCAAGGGCACCGAAGTAACTCAACAATTATTAGGCTTCGTTGAAAACATGCGCGGTGATATTTTGGGATTATTTGGAGTCTTATTTTTATTTTTTGTTGCACTGAGCTTAATACGTAAAGTAGAAAATAGTTTTAATAGTATCTGGGAAATTCAAGGACATAAAAATTTTGCAAAACGTTTAACCGAATATGTTGGAGTTCTGGTAATTGCGCCAGTACTAATGCTAAGCGCTCTTGCCTTAGGTACTACGATTAGCAGTCATCACCTAACTCAACAAGCATCACAAGTAGCGCCAATAGGTTATTTAGTAGAAAATTTTGGCAAAATAGTACCCACTATTTTAGTGATTGGTACTTTTACATTTTTATATAAGTTCATCCCAAATACTAAAGTTAAGTTTAAGCATGCTCTCATTGGAGGTTCTATAGCTGGGTTTTCTTGGTCTTTTATAGGATTTTTATTTGCAAACTTTGTTGCCAATTCAACTCGTTATACCGCCATTTATTCGAGCTTTGCCATTTTAGTTATGTTTATGATTTGGCTATATATCAGCTGTATTATCTTATTAATTGGTGCACGCTTGGTGTTCTACTTATCACATTCACAACACCTTAAAGATGGAAGCGTACAAATCAGCTTAAGCCCCTTGCAAGAAGTTGGCTTTGCCAGTGAAATCATGTTGCAAGTAAGTAAAGACTTTGAAACTGGAGCACAAAGTTGGGATATAGATGCCTTATCGCGTTACTATCAGCTGCCCTCAAAAAATATATCGCAACTAATAGAAAGATTAGAAACGGCTGAAATTATTCGTCAAGATGAAAACGGAGCATTATTTCCAAGACGACAACCTACAACAATCAGTCTCAGTGATATAGCAAAGGCTTTGTTCAATAATTCAAAATGGACGGGCTCACATAAATTTGATGAACGGCTTAAAGGATTATTAGAAGACTCGCAGACGAATTTGATGCAAGCACTTAGTGAGCAAAGTTTGTCGGATATTTTGGGTCGTACAATTGATCAAGACTAAATTCGTCATTGCGAGGTTGCGATGTACTTAATTTAAATATATATAAGTCGATAAACACAGCACAAATAAGCCGAGGTGGCAATCTCAAAATTGCATCAGAAGTAAAAAAGAATACTAATTCAAGTGTGATATTGCCGCGTCGGCTATCGCCTTAACGCAATGACGGTAAATTAGGATGTGTTTACTCACCCGCTATCATCATCTCTGAGATCAAAACAGACCCCGTCATTAATGATGAATCGTGTTTTACATCATTACCTACTGCGACAATATTTTGATACATGTCTTTGAGATTGCTGGCAATGGTAATTTCCGAGACTGGATATTGTATCTCTCCCTTTTCCACCCAAAAACCCGCCGCACCACGAGAGTAATCTCCAGTAACACCATTAACACCTTGGCCCATCATTTCCATAACGATTAAACCGGTATCCATTTCTTTAATTAGATCTTGTTGAGTTTTGTTTGAGGTCTTAACTAAAACGTTTTGCACACCACCCGCATTTGCTGTGGTTTTAAGACCCAGCTTTCTAGCAGAATAGCTTCCTAATACATAGCCTTGAATAATGCCATCTTTGACTAAATCACGTGCATAAGTTGCCACACCTTCTGAATCGTAATTTGCACTGCCTAAGGCTTTTTGTAAATGCGGTTGAATACTTAAATCTATAAAATCAGGGAATATTTTTTCACCCTCTGCATTGAGTAAAAAAGTTGATTCTCGGTATTGGCTTGCACCTGATAAGGCACTGATCGCAGAACTAAACAAGCCACGCGCCATTTGCGGAACAAAAAGTATGGGAGCTTTTCTTGTCGTAATTTTTCTTGAACCCAATCGATTCACAGTGCGCTGACCTGCTATCTTTCCAATCAGATTTGCCGTTTCTAAATCTTGCGCATCACGTGCAACGCTATACCAATAATCTCTTTCCATTTGCTTGTCTAACTCTGCAATCACGGAGACACTCATAGAGTGCATGCTATTTTTTTGCTCTCCAACAAACCCATGTGAGTTAGCATATAAACTAAAGGACTGACTGGTATTAAGACTACTACCTTCAGTATTACTAATACGCTCATCAACATCCAAAGCCGCTTGTTCACACATTTGTGCTTGCTCAATGAGTTCTGGTAGTGAAATAGTCCATGGATGGTAAGTATCTAAGTCATTAAACTGCGTAGCCATTAAATCAGCATCGGCCAAGCCAGCGAATTCATCTTCAACAGTGAAGGACGCAATTTTCACAGCTTTTGTGACGGTTTCACGAATTGCCTCCGGCGTAATTGCGCTGGTACTTGCACTACCTTTTCGCTTACCAACATACACGGTTAAGCCAAAGCCTTGATCTTGTTGTGCCTCCAGCGTTTCAATTTCTTGCTTACGCACCGAAACCGATACACCTTGTTCGATATTAAGTCCTACTGCAGCTTGTGTAGCGCCTTCTTTTTTGGCTTGCGCAAGTGCATCAGCGACTAAATTCTTTAGTTTAGATTCGTCCAACTGCATTGGAGCTGTAATCGTACTGAGGCCGGTATTTATACTAGTATCTTGATTGTTTTTGCTCATGTGATGCCGTTGCACTTGTAATTCAGATAAGAATGCGTATTGTACTGACTTTAGCTAATTACGATAGTCTGCTTGCCATGCCAAAGAAAAAAAAGCCAAGAAAAGATACTCATTTTGATGAAGATTTGCCCATGGATGTTGAGCAAGATTTAGACGATGAGGTCAGTAAATCGGCGCTTAAACGTGAAAGCGATGCTAAACAGAAACTCGGTGAAAGCTTAGCCCTACTCACGAGTAATCAATTAGAAGAATTAAACTTAAACGACGATTTGCATAGAGCAGTAGAAGATTTAAAACGACTTCTGACCAAAGGTTCTCGAGCTCATGGTGGCATGAAAAGGCAGAAACAGTATATCGGTAAGTTAATGCGCTACACCGATTTAGAACCTATTCAAGCAAAAATTGACGAATGGCAAAACGCCAGTGAAGCGGGAAAGGTCTTTTTGCATCGCATTGAACAATGGCGCGATAGAATCCTAAAAGATGGTGATGCCGCTATAGCTGAAATGTATTCCGCTTTTTCGATTACCGAACAAAGCTATAGGCAAAACCTTCGTCAATTCCATCGACAAGCCAAGAAAGAAAAAGCTGGGAATAAGGCACCTAAATCAGCCAGATTGCTATTCAAGTTTTTACGCGACGAAGTCTTTTCTGAACATGAAGATAATATTCAATAAACCGCAAATTCACGAAAAGCACTAAATAACTCACTTATTCTAGAAAACTGATAAAATACTCTTTTAGAAAAGGCTGGAAAAGCCTCGGGGACCTCTCCTCATGTCAAAACAAAATAACTCTGCGCCAATCGTTGGCATCATTATGGGCTCTCAATCCGATTGGGGCACAATGCAAAACGCAGTTAATATTCTTATAGAATTAGATATTCCACACGAAGTAAAAATCGTATCGGCGCATCGCACACCAGATTTATTATTTGATTATGCCAGCACTGCAAGAGAACGCGGTTTACACGCCATTATCGCAGGTGCCGGTGGAGCAGCGCATTTACCAGGCATGTGTGCAGCAAAGACTTCTGTTCCAGTATTAGGTGTTCCAGTTGAATCTAAAGCCTTAAGCGGCATGGATTCACTCCTTTCTATCGTACAGATGCCTAAAGGTATTCCAGTGGGTACTTTAGCCATCGGCTCTTCGGGCGCAATCAATGCGGCTTTATTTGCGGCTTCAATTATTGCAAACAACAACGATGATGTACGTGCGCGCTTAGACGCCTATAGACAAAAACAAACTGATACCGTATTAGCAAACCCTGAACCCGTTTAGTATAAGAACTCACACCTCATGACAATTAAAACAGTCGGCATCATTGGTGGTGGTCAGTTAGCAAGAATGCTTGCTTTAGCTGGTATCCCACTTGGATATAAATTTATTTTTCTTGATACCTATGCTGAATGTCCAGCAGGTGATCTGGGTGAAGTAATCTTGGCGCAATACGATGACCAAGATAAATTACTAGAACTGGCTAATCGCTGCGATGTATTAACTTTTGATTTTGAAAACGTTCCTGCAACCGCCCTAAACGAAATCGTTAAACAAGTTAGTTTTCACCCTTCTGCTGAAGCACTAAAAACCGCTCAAGATCGTCTAAGTGAAAAAACACTTTTTCAAGAACTGGGTATTCCTACTCCAGAGTTTTTTAATATTGAATCAAAAGAGGATATTGAAAACGCAAAGGACTTCGCTTTTCCGGCCATCTTAAAAACTCGACGCTTTGGTTATGATGGAAAAGGTCAAGTACGCATTAGTTCATATGCTGAACTGACTGATGCCTGGGCTGAATTGGGCAACACCCCTTGTTTATTAGAAGGTTTTGTTCAGTTTGATTTTGAGGTATCTCAAGTGGCAGTGCGTGACGACAAAGGGAATATTGAATTTTATCCCTTAACTGAAAATCGTCATGAAAACGGTATATTAATTGAGTCCAATGCTCCGTATAAAAATAGCGTTTTAGAAAGTCTTGCCCAAACCTTTACTAAAAACTTATTAGAACATTTCAATTATGTTGGTGTTCTTGCCATAGAGTTCTTTGTAAACGGCAATTCGCTCATCATTAACGAAATGGCTCCACGAGTACACAACTCTGGTCACTGGACGATTGAAGGCACATTGTCATCGCAATTCGAAAACCATATTCGGGCAATTACCGGTTTGCCCTTGGGCCACACTTTTGCTATTTGTAAAACCAAGATGCTTAACTGCTTAGGCGAAATGCCAAATCGTGAAGAGTCTTTAAAAGACGAATCAGCCCATTATCACGACTACGCAAAAGAGCCACGACCTGGACGTAAAGTTGGGCATATTACTTA
>CALHVH010000006.1 GCA_938039225.1 uncultured Gammaproteobacteria bacterium | reverse complement strand
TGCAATTTAATGGCATCCGGCGTGGTTAACTCTGATGCCTTTAAGTCATTTAATCGGCCAAATCCTGTAGTACCAATAATTGCTACATCTACACCTTGCGACTTAAGCAGTTGCGCAAGTAAAAACGCACTGGTTGTCTTACCATTTGTTCCAGTTATTGCGGTTATATCCAGTGATTTACTTGGATTTAAAAAATATCGAGACGCAATACTTGAAACATATTGACGTAAATTTTTAATCGCAATGCTTGGAATCCCAGCCGTTTCTATTTCAGAATATTTTTCTGTTGGCTCATACAAAATTATTGCAGGTTTTGCGGCAATAACATCTTGCAAATAATCCAGGCCATGAGCCTGAGAACCTGCAACTGCAATGAACAAATCATTTGCTTGTAATTCACGAGAATCTAGAACCAAATTAGCTATTTCAATATTTGGCAATTGCTCAATATCAACAAAACCTTTTAATAGATCATTTAAATTTTTATTTAGAAGAGGAGTTGTCATTACTTTGCAGCTCCTGTCACACTAAGCTGACGACTAACCTGTAGTGACTCAGGCGTTTCAACAAAACCATCTGGTTGGATATTCAGTAAACGCAACGCACCGGCCAATGTATTTGAAAAAACTGGGGCCGCCACATCACCGCCGTAATATTTTTCTCCACGCGGATCATCAATCATTACAACCACTGCCACTTGTGGATCTGTTGCAGGTGCTAAGCCCACAAATGACCCTCTATATCGCTCCTGACTATAAGCCCCATTGATAAATTTCCAAGCTGTACCCGTCTTACCAGCAACGCGATAACCTTCTATTCGAGCCTGGGGAGCAGTCCCTCCAGGGTTCACCACCGCCTCCATCATAGTAATAGCTTGTTGGGCCGTATCCGGTGAAATTACACGCTGACTTAGTTTTTTTGCATCACTGACTTCTCGCTTTAAAAAACTAACAGGAGTGCGTAAGCCATCATTACCAATCACTGCATAGGCTTGTGCTAACTGCAAAGGAGTCACTGACAAACCATACCCATACGCTAAACTCGCCTGAGATATTGGGCGCCAATTACTATAATGATTAAGCAGCCCTGCTGACTCTCCAGGGAAATTACTGTAAGTCAACTGACCTAAACCAAAGCCATTTAATACTTGCCAAAGTTTTTGTGAGTCCACATCCAATGCAACTTTTGCTATACCAACATTGCTAGAACGAGAAATAATTGTTGATAAATCAATTTTACCTAAGTTACGTTTATCCTTAACTGTGCGAGCTCCAATCTTAAAAAAACCAGGAGCAGTATCAATTATTGAGTTTTGCGAATAACCTTTAGTTTCAATAGCTGCAGCAGCAATTAGAGGCTTAACACTTGAACCCGGTTCAAACAAATCAGTAACCGCTCTATTTCTATAATGCGATATAGGCGAGTTACCCCGATTATTTGGATTGTAAGATGGTTGATTAACCATCGCTAATACTTCTCCAGAATGCACATCTAAAACAACCAATGAACCAGAAGTTGCATTAAATTTTTTAACTGCTGTTTTTAATTCTCTATATGCCAAGTATTGCAAACGCAAGTCAATACTAGTTTGTAACGTTTCCCCAGGATGAGGCTCTTTAACTAAACTAAAGTCATCGATACTTCGACCCAAACGATCACGCAATACTTGTTTTTTTCCAGCCACACCTTGCAAACGATGATCGTACGCAAGCTCAATACCTTCTTGACCTTGGTCATCAATATTGGTAAATCCTAAAAGATGCGCCGTTACTTCACCGGCTGGGTAATAACGACGGTATTCGCGCTCTAGATACAATCCCGGTATTTCTAAACTTTTTATCTGTTCGGCTAAATCAGGACGCATATGCCTACGTAAATAAATAAATTCTTTATGAGAATTTTGACTAACCCGACGTGACAACCACTCTTCGCTACGTCCTAAAGATTTTGCAAGTGATGCGTAATCAACTTCGTTTTGCAAAATGGTTTTGGGGTTAACCCAAATTGAATCAACCGGAGTACTAACAGCAATTAACTTATTATTTCTATCTGTAATTTTTCCACGATGAGCGCTGATTTTTACAGTGCGCACATGACGAGCATCAGCTTGATCTGAGTAAAAATCGTGATGCGTTACTTGCAAATAAAATGCTCGCCCCACTAATCCACAGCACAACAAACTAAAACAAACAAACAAAAACATGCCGCGCCATTTAAAGGCAGCAACACGGTTTTGCAATTCGCTTCGTTTACTGTTTTTTGTACTCATATATTTATTGACTACTTACAATAATTATGTCGTCAGCCAAGGGCTGTTTTAATTTCAATTTTTCACGCGCCAAACGATCAATTCGCCCATGAGTTGCAAACGTACTTTGTTCAATTTGCAACTGACCCCATTCAACAATTAAGGCATCACGAGTTTTAACAATTTTCTGTAACTCTATAAAACGTGTACGCACTTCATGTCTTACTGTTACAACGGCAATCGCCGAGACTAAAACAGCAAACCACAAAGCACCTAGCAAAACATACAACCAAAAACGCTGCATATATTAAGCAACATCCCTAATTCGTTCTGCCACACGCATTACAGCACTACGAGCACGCGGATTTTTTTCTATTTCTTCTTTTGTAGCGTGTATAGCTTTTCCAACAATCTTTAACTTTGGTCGCATTGAAACCGGTATTTCCGGCAAGCCAGCCAAAGCCGGATCCACACGAGAGTGATCTCGCATAAAACGCTTAACAATTCTGTCTTCTAATGAATGAAAGCTGATCACACATAATCGGCCACCTGCATTTAACACTTCCAAACTTTGCTCTAAACAAGCTTCTAACTCATGCATTTCTTGGTTAATAAAAATTCGTAAGGCTTGAAAAGTTTTAGTGGCGGGATGAATGGTTTTTTTCATTCCTTCTTTTCGTCTTTGCGCGTGTGATTTGTATTTCTTGGCCTTCACAGTTGTAACGATATCCGCCAACTGTGAAGTACGCGTGAGTGCTGTATGTTCTCTTAGTGCAAGTATTTCACTGGCGATAGCCAAAGCATCAGACTCATCACCAAAGGTACGAATAACACGTGCAATTTCTTGATGAGATGCATCCGCTAACCACTCACTAACCGGCATACCACTTTCAAAGTTCATACGCATATCTAGTGGCCCATCTAAACGAAAACTAAAACCTCGTTCCGCTACATCAAACTGAGGAGAAGACACACCTAAGTCCATTAACAGGCCATCAATTCCTGTGATGGCGTGTTGGGACAGACCTGCTTGGAGCTCACTAAAAGGACGATTTATTAAAGTAAAGTTTTGAATCTCTGAAAAATGCTTATTTGCATGCTCAACCGCTGTTGGATCTCTATCAAATGCGTAGAGCGCACTAACCTGCGGCAATATTGCTGCCGAATGACCACCGCGACCAAAAGTCGCATCAACTACTACACTGTTCGTGTTTAAAGACAAGTTAGCCAAGACCTCATTAAATAAAACTGGCTCATGCGTTTTTGTGAGAGTTGCCGTCGTCGTCAACTCGCTATTATTTTTATCTGTCATTTCTAATTCCTTTTATAAAGACAGAGTTTCTAGTTCGCCTTCAAGAGGACCTTCACTCTCTTCGGCAAGCCATGCATCACGATTTTCGTTCCAACGAGTTTCATCCCACAATTCAAACTTATTGCCCTGACCTAAGAGAACCACTTGTTTCTCTAATCCAGCAAAGGCGCGTAATTCTTTTGGTAGCAATAAACGACCATTACCATCCATTTCAACTTCAGACGCGTAACCAATCATCAAGCGCTGTAAACGGCGGGCTTGTTTATTCAAGTTAGGGAGGCGATTTAACTTGCGCTCAACCTCTTCCCACTCATGTAGGGGATAGATTAGAAGGCAGTAATCCTTATCAACCGTGATAATGACCTGCCCTTGGCAAGTTTCTTGCAGTTGCGCGCGGTAGCGTGAAGGAATCGATAAACGACCCTTCGCATCCAAGTTTATTTGACTAGCACCGCGTAACATTTGCTTGTTTTTGGGGTTTTGGAGCCCATTTGGACTACATAAGTATCAAAAACCCATTTTCTCCCACTTTTTACCACTTCTTGACACTATAGTGAATGGCTGGCAGGAGTGTCAACTGCAATTTAGAAAAAATTGTGTGAGAACAGTGACTTACGAGTGATTTTGCACTAAATTTTGCAAAAAATCAAGTACTAATAAAACCAATTATCAACAACTTACAAGCACTTCTTTTAAGCGCTTGTTAAGAATATGATATTGTTTATTAATTATGCAGAATATTACAAAAAAAGTCTGAGTCGGCCGATAAGCCGGGTTCTGTCGCGGACAGTCATTCATCTGGATACATGTCGCCATGCATCTCAAGCAGCCTACCCGGGAGCCCTGTGGGTCACAGGCGGAACTTTCGCCCCAACTCCCCTATTTGGCCTTGCTCCGAACGGGGTTTGCCCTGCCACTCTTGTTGCCAAAAGCGCGGTGCGCTCTTACCGCACCATTTCACCCTTACTAGCCGAAGCTAGCGGTATATTTTCTGTGGCACTTTCCGTTGGTTCACACCACCCAGACGTTATCTGGCGTTCTACCCTATGGAGCCCGGACTTTCCTCCATTGATTTACATCAACAGCTACTGCCTGGCCGACTCATATGAGGTACGATACAGGGAATCTAAAAATAAGCAATCTAGAATAGTACAAACATGTTGCAAGTCTACAAACTGAGCAAACACTGATTACGCAAGAAGCTTTAAAATTCTTGGGAAAAGATACGTTTAGACCAAGTGATAGATTTGATTTGCTCTATCAAAAATACATTGAGTTTGGCGAAATTGAAGCAATGAAAAAACTTATTGAACGAGAATTAGATTAAAAACTTATCGCCTCCGATTAAATATCAACAACGAAGTTTGTATCTACAGTCGATATCGTTTCAGCCAAATCATAAAGCAAGGTGAATACCTCATTAGGCGGGTTTTTCTTTTTTTCTTCAATTATATTGACAGCAGTTTGAAGAGCTAAACCGTACTCACAAATATCAATAAAATTTTTTACTTCTTTGATTTCAGATTTAATAAATACCGGTGATAAATTATTTAAAAGATTAAACAATTTA
>CALHVH010000005.1 GCA_938039225.1 uncultured Gammaproteobacteria bacterium | reverse complement strand
ACTACCATAGCGGCCATCTTTTTCGAGTCTTCTAATGCTTGCTCACTCATTTGCTGAGGTTGCCATGACTCACGGTAATCACCGTCTTCTTGTCGGTGACCTACTGGGGCACAATAACTAATACCATCTTTATGCTTAACCGTAAGCAGTGTGATTTCATAATCAAAATCAATAAAGCCTTCAACAATAATTCGTCCTTCTCCTGCTCTACCACCCGCTTGTGAATATTCCCAGGCCGAATCAATATCACGACTATCGCGAATTGTACTTTGCCCTTTTCCGGATGAACTCATTACCGGTTTGACCACACAGGGCATTCCGATGTTGTCTACCGCTGCAAGAAACTCTTCTTTGGTTTCAGCAAAGCGATACGGTGAAGTGAGTAATTGCAGTTCTTCAGCAATTAAACGACGTATACCTTCCCTGTCCATGGTTAGACGTGCAGCTCTAGCTGTTGGAATGATTTTATGGCCCTCTTTTTCTAACTCCAATAATGTCTCGGTAGCAATCGCCTCAATTTCTGGAACAATATAGTTAGGCTCTTCTTTTTCAATTAATGCACGCAAATCCTCTCCATCTAACATATCAATCACATATGAACGTTGGGCAAATTGCATAGCTGGTGCATTGGCATATCGGTCTACAGCAATTACTTCGACTCCATAGCGCATGGCTTCTAATGCAACTTCACGCCCAAGTTCGCCTGAACCAAGAAGTAATAAGCGAGTAGCATTTTCTGTGAATGGTGTGCCAATGGTGGTCATTTTTTAGTCCCGATAGGTAGCTGGTTTAAAAAATGTAGCTTAGCAGAAAATAGTGGTTTTTTTAGCATATTAGATACCGCAGATAAACGCCGTAAGCTAATTAGTTTTTATATACAAAACCACCTTCTCGCTTGTGGTTCAATCGTGAGGTCTGCAAGCAAGCACTGTCCTCAAAACTGTCCTCGTGGTAGCATGTGAAACTAAATTCAGTTCATATAATTAAAGCTAATATATTAGGAGTTTTACATGTTGTTAACCCAAATTATTCGCAATAGACGAGCCGTTCTGGCCAGTCTTTTAACTGCCACACTTTTTATCAGTGCGTGTGGCAGCGACAAAGACGCAGATGAAGCGACTATTGCCTTTCCTTCCACTTACCAAGCTTTAGAATCAGCACCAGTATTCATCGAGAATGCCACCATTCTGTTAGGTAACGGCGACATGCTTAAAGAAGCCAATATTTTGCTGAAAGACGGCAAAATTCAAAGCATGGGCAAACGGGTTAAATCAGTTAAAGATGCTATTGAAATAGATGCAACAGGTAAATACGTAACCCCTGGTATCATTGATACACATTCGCATTTAGGGGTTTATCCATCCCCGGGAACGCGCTCACATTCAGACGGGAATGAAATTGTTGGACCTCAAACCGCTGATGTTTGGGCCGAACATAGTATTTGGCCTCAAGATCCTGGCTTTATTGCCGCGATGGCTGGTGGTGTAACCAGTATGCAAATTCTTCCTGGTTCAGCCAACTTATTTGGTGGTCGTACAGTCACCATTAAAAACGTTCCTGCGCATACTTATCAAGCCATGAAATTTCCAGATGCTCCACATGGTTTAAAAATGGCCTGTGGTGAGAATCCAAAACGAGTTTATGGCGACAAAGGCGGACCTTATACTCGTATGGGTAATGTGGCCGGTTATCGAAAAGCATGGATTGATGCAGCTGACTATTTAAAACAAGTTGAAGCTGGCACTCCTCCAAAACGTGACCTGAAACTTGAAACACTTGCCGGTGTTTTAAAAGGCGAAATCTTAATCCACAACCATTGTTATCGCGCCGATGAAATGGTCACCATGCTGGATTTAGCTAAAGAGTTTAACTATAAGGTGACTTCGTTTCATCACGCCATTGAGTCTTACAAAATTACTGATGAGCTAAAAGAAAATGATGTGTGCTCATCGATGTGGGCCGACTGGTGGGGCTTTAAAATGGAAGCTTTTGATATGGTGCGTGAAAACATCCCAATGGTTGATGCAGCGGGTGCCTGTGCAATTGTGCATTCCGATTCTGACAAAGGCATTCAACGTTTGCATCAAGAGGCGGCTAAAGCTATGGCAGCTGGAAATCGCGTTGGTCTAGAGATAGATGAAGCCAAAGCCATTACATGGATTACTCAAAACCCAGCAAAGGCATTGGGAATTTTGGATCAAACCGGTACTTTAGAAGAAGGCAAAATGGCTGATGTGGTCTTATGGACCGGAACCCCCTTCAGTGTGTACAGTCACGCCGAAAAAGTATTTGTTGACGGTGCTTTAGTTTATGACCGCAATGACAGCAGTAAACAACCCATCACTGACTTCAGTCTTGGCGTTTTAAACCATTCAGCAGAGTAAGGAGAAGATTATGAAAAATTTACCAATAAACCGTACTCTAAAAACCGCCATTGCAAGCACACTACTGCTTTTCTCTTTTAACAGTATTGCAGAAACTTTAGTCATTAAAGACGCCACAATTTATACCCAAGGCGAACAAGGTGTATTAACTAAGGCAACTATTGTGATTGAAGATGGGGAAGTGATCTCTATTGGCAATGACATTAGCGTTCCGCGAGGGGCTACCGTTATCGAAGCCGCAGGCAAATCCATTAGCCCCGGGCTGATTGACCCGTACAGTTATTTAGGTCTTGAGGAGATTTCACTTGAAGCGTCCACGGTTGATAAAAGAACGGAAAACAAAGATCACGGTGCAGGTTTTGATGTTAGTTCGGCTTTAAACCCTTACTCTACGGTTATAACCACGAATCGTATTGAAGGCATTACGCATGCAATTTCTGCTCCAAGTAATGGCCATTCAATCTTTGCAGGACAAGGCGCAGCGATTCATTTAGGTAATCCGGTAGATGCTGATAACCTTGTGCAAGCAAAGATAGCCATGTTCGCCAGTATTTCTGGTTGGGCACTTAGTCATGCTGGCGGTTCAAAAGCCTCTGCCATGTTAGAACTGCGAGAAGCTTTAAACGATGCAAAAACCTATGCTGACAATGTAGATGCTTATGACTCAGGAGCTTTACGTGAGTTATCTGGAAGTCGTTTAGATATGCAGGCATTACAAGCCGTGTTAGATGGTGACATACCTTTAGTTGTGAACGTCAATCGTGCCAGTCAAATTAATCAAGCATTAAAATTAGTCGATGACTTTGATATTCGTCTGGTTATTGCTGGTGCCGCTGAGGCGTGGATGTTGGCTGATAAAATTGCACAGAAAGATGTAGCCGTAATAATCGACCCCTTAGCCAATTTACCGGGTAGTTTCGATTCACTTGGGGCCAGACTTGATAGCGCAGCGCTTCTACACAGTGCTGGAGTGACTATTTTAATTGGTGATGGTGATTCGCATAACTCTCGTAATCAAAGACAATTAGCCGGTAATGCCGTAGCTAATGGTTTACCCAAAGAAGCGGCATTGAATGCCATCAGCACCAATGCTGCCAAAGTTTACGGCTTAGAAGGTCTAGGGGAGATCACTGTAGGCGAAAAAGCGAATTTAGTACTGTGGGATGGCGATCCCTTAGAAATCACCACTTTTGCTGACCAAGTCATCATTAACGGTGAAATGATTACTATGCAAAGTCGCTCTACTCTTTTGCGTGATCGCTACTTAAGCAAAGATACAAAACCACGAGCTTATGTGAAACCTAAGTAAGCATGCTTTATAATCCTGTCATGGATGACAGGAACCAAGCTCAGAATGATTGCAAATAAAACAATAATAAACGCACAGTCTCAACCTTTAAATAAAATCGAACTCATTGCACTACTTCTATTTAGTGCAATGATGTTTTTTTTATTGTCGCAGGTTTTTTATCTCGCTCATAAATACAAACAGATTGAAACGGCTGAATACAATCTTGTACATGGTATTCAAAAACCTGAAACCAAGAGTATGCAAGAGACTCAGACTCAGACTCGTTCTCCTAAAACCCGTCAAGAAACCTCTGTTATAGAAACATCCACTATAAACAAACAAGTCATTGAAAACCCCAAAGAAGAAAAAATCGAACCCGTAACCGAACTAGTTAATGAAATTTTTTCAGATAGCGAACTGATAGCATTAGAAAATCAAAAAATCATTGATCGCTATTGTGAAACAGTAGGTGAAAAGCTTGGTTCGGTAAATGTACAAGACTGCAAAAATGCCAAGCTGAAACTTAGCGGAGTCGTTTCTAATCAATCCAGACCGCTTACCTTTAGAGACTTTATTACCGAAGTCCCCAGTGAAACAACCAAAGAGAAAATTCGTATCCTGCTAGTCGGTGGAATTCATGGCGATGAGTTTAGTGGGGTTAGCATAAGCTTTAAATGGCTAAATAAACTTGCCAATGACTATTCATCAAGCACTAACTCTTCTATAAACGATTATCATTGGCGCGTTATTCCTATCTTAAACCCGGATGGCTTATTGCAACCTGATGGTCAATCCAAACGTATGAACGCCAACGATGTGGATCTAAATAGAAATTTTCCTACAGAAGACTGGGATGAATTTGCACATAAATACTGGATAGATAAACGTGGCAGAGACCCGAGGCGATATCCTGGAGAAAGTGGTGGCAGTGAAATCGAAACACAATGGATAGTTCAACAAATTAATGAGTTCAAGCCACATGCCGTTATTTCTATTCATGCTCCTTATGGAATTGTAGATAGTGATGGGCCGATTGAACCGCCAAAAAAATTAGGCCCTCTCCAATTGAAAATCTTGGGAACTTATCCTGGTTCTATGGGACGTTATGTGGGTGTGCAAAAAAACATTCCCATGCTTACCGTAGAGCTTAAACGTGCTGGCACAATGCCCACACAAAAAAATATCGATTTAATTTGGACTGACATTCAAAAGTGGATTAATGACAAAGTTCTTAATAAAGAATCCGTTGCAGCCATGCAATCTATTCGTCACGAAGATGAAGAACATAAGGATACAATCATTGATAAAAAAGCTGGCGATTAAATTTATATTGGTCGATTAATATATCGCTCTCTTGTAAACACTTCTCAGTGTGTAGATTAAGCGCAATTAAGTATTTAGGCTTTAACCCAATGAATAATATATTCATCTAACACTTCATCTGGAACACCTTCTTCAGAAATAGTTCGCCCTCGCACTGAGATACCGGCTTCGTGAACACTTTCTTGTCTACCGGTTTTAAGCGGATGCCAGCGAGGAATATCTCGACCTTCAGCAAGTCTTCTATAGGCACAAGTTTTTGGTAACCACGTACAATCTTCTCGCAACATCTCTGGTGAAACTTTTACACAGTCTGGCACTAACTCATGGCGTTTTTCATATTGAGTGCACTGACATTTATCCGTATCCAAATAACGGCAAGATACCGCGGTGTAATAAACTTTTTTTTCTTCTTCAAAGTCCAGCTTATGCAAACAACATCGAGCACATCCATCACATAAAGACTCCCACTCGCTTTCACTCATTTCATCTATGGTTTTGGATTTCCAAAAAGGTTTTTGTCGTGGCATGCTTTCTCTACAGTTAATAATTTCTTGGATGAAATCAACGGATATTTAACACTTGTTCAATCCAATCAAACACAGGCAATAATCGAGGACGTACTAATGAACGAGCTTCAGGTACCGTCATCCATCTAAAATCATGATGTTCAGGTCGGCCTAACTCTGGATTAATGGGTAAAGAGACATCACCCTCAAGACACTCACCCAAAAAATAACGAGAATATTTACCTTGGGAATATGGACCCGTTTCAACAAAATCATGTCCCCACCTAAAATGACAATCAGTTAAGGTGGTTTCTTCGGCTAATTCACGAATCGCAGCCGTTAAGTGATCCTCATCCCCTTCCAACATACCCTTTGGGAAATCCCACAGTTTATAAACACGCAACATCAAGAGTTCTGGCATGCCAGAATGCGCGTAACGAATGGGTACTATTCCAGCAGAATAACGTGGGGTCATTATCTTTTTAGAGGGTCTGCATTAATTTTGTGCAATACAGCAAAAATGCCTCAAAATGATTCCTTAAATAAAGTCTTATGATATATAGTAAGAGGAATAAATTCAGCATTATTTTAATTTTAAATAATTTAATCAAACCCCCTATCGATTGAGGATCTTATTCATGGAAAAAATTTGGCTAAACGAGTACCCAAGCGGCGTACCACATGAGATTGATGTAAATGAGTTCAGCTCTCTCAAAGATATTATCGAAAAAAGTTGCGCCAAATTTAGCAACAATAAAGCCTTTACTAACTTTGGCAAATCCATCTCTTATGCTGAGTTAGAAGAGCAAAGTCGTCATTTTGCGGCTTATTTGCAAAAAGTAGCGGGGTTGAATAAGGGTGATCGTGTAGCCTTAATGATGCCTAACTTGCTTCAGTACCCGGTAGCTTGTTTTGGGGCCTTACGTGCCGGTCTAGTTGTTGTCAATGTTAACCCTCTGTATACACCACGTGAATTAGAGCATCAATTGAATGATTCCGGTGCTAAAGCTATTTTGATTCTTGAGAATTTTGCCTCTGTTCTGCAAGAAGTTATTGATAGAACTGAAGTGAAAACCGTAATCACCACACAGATTGGTGATGCTTTACCGGGTTTAAAAGGCAGGATCATGAATTTTGCCGTAAAACGTATTAAGAAAATGATCCCTGCTTGGAATATTCCAGACACTTTAAATTACAAACAAGTACTTGCCGAAGGTAAATGGCAAGAAATGGATGAAGTAGAACTTGATCATGCCAGCACGGCCTTTCTTCAATATACAGGCGGCACTACTGGTGTTTCCAAAGGCGCTGAGCTGACGCATGGAAATATGGTCTCTAATTTATTACAAGCTTCAGCTTGGATTGGCACAATTACCAAAGAAGGTGATGAAGCAATTATCACGGCATTACCGCTTTATCATATCTTCTCACTCACAGCGAATTGCTTGGTATTTATGAAACTAGGTGCTGAGAATATATTAATTACCAATCCGCGTGACTTCGCTGGTTTTGTAAAAACGCTTGCTAATACGCGCTTTACTTCCATAACAGGCGTAAACACTTTATTTAACGCCTTATTAAATACACCTGGATTTAAAGATGTTGATTTCAGTTCATTACGAGTTGCCTTAGGTGGCGGCATGGCTGTACAAAAAGCCGTAGCTGAACAATGGCAAGAGATCACAGGCGCACCACTCATTGAAGCCTATGGCCTAACCGAAACATCACCTGCCGCCAGTATGAATCCGATGAACAACACGTCCTTTAATGGTTCTATAGGCGTACCTATTTCTTCCACCGAGTTCAGCATTCGTAATGATGACGGCGAAGAATTGCCCATTGGTGAAGTAGGTGAAATTTGCATTAAAGGCCCACAAGTAATGAAAGGCTATTGGGGCAGACCAGAAGCTACTGCCGAAACCTTTCATCCTAATGGTTGGTTCCGTTCAGGTGATATTGGCCATGTAGATGAAAAAGGTTATTTCTATATCTCTGACCGCAAAAAAGACATGATTTTAACTTCGGGTTTCAATGTTTATCCTAATGAAATTGAAGGCGTTGCCGTTATGCATCCAGGTATTCTTGAGGCCGCTGCAGTCGGCGTGGCTCATCCTCGTTCGGGTGAAGTCGTTAAGTTATATGTTGTAAAAAGTGATGCAAATTTAACTGAAGAAGATGTTGTTGCATTTTGTAGAGAGAATTTAACCGCCTATAAGGTACCAAAACATATAGAGTTTAAAGACGAGTTGCCTAAATCTAATGTAGGAAAAATTCTACGTAGACATTTACGCGATGAAGCAAATGCCTAAATGCTTAGAGAAGCCGACAATCTGTCGGCTTTTTATTAATTTATCCTAGGAACACCTTTGAGTAATAATATTTCTCACCCACCACTTTATTTAGCTGGTCTTGAAGGCTGGCGCAGTTTTTTTAGTGCAACAAATCTGGCTGCTGAACGGCAATATTTAAATAGCTTACCTCCAGGTGACGGTCATCCAGTGATGGTTTTACCAGGTTTTATGGCGGGAGATTTTTCTACGGTATTTATTCGATACTTTTTAAATAAATGGGGCTATGCGGCCCAGCCTTGGAACTTAGGTTTAAATTTAGGTTTGAATAAATATCGCGACGTAGAAAAACGAATGTCGCAAGAGCTTGAAAAACATTTTAATGATTACGGTCAAAAAGTCAGTTTAGTCGGTTGGAGTTTAGGTGGCACATTTGCAAGAGAACTTGCTAGACAACATCCCAAATGGGTGCGTTCTGTCATTTGCCTAGGCAGCCCAATAGGTAAAGATATCAGCGGCGCTTTAACTGCAGGTATGTATCAACTGATTAGTGGCAACCGTTTTTCTGATCCAGAGTTTAGAAATAAAATTGAAAAAGCCAGTAAGCCTGTGCCAAAAATTCCATGTACTGCAATTTTCAGTAAAACAGATGGCATTGTGAATTGGAAGATAGCTCAAGAAAAAGAATCAAAAATTGCAGAAAATATAGAGGTAAAAAGCGCTCATACCGGATTAGGCATGAACGCTTCTGTGATGTATTTAATTGCAGATAGACTGCGTCAAGAAGAAGGTAAATGGAAGAAATTTACTGACTTCGAATCACAACGTTACTATTTTGCTTGAACATTAATAGCCTTCTTTATTATCGCTGGCTACAAATAAAACAACTGAAGATTTTATTTCTACCGTTACATTATCGAAATTTTTCTCTAAAACTAGAACCAAATCTTCCACTTTATCTCCTGAGGTATTAAAAATACCAAGCTTATCGAGCACTGCCATAAAGAATTTTGCCAAATGACTTGATTTTTCAGTTGGTAAAACACAAGCCCCAAATAAAACACCGTTATTTTTGAGCAGTTTTTTTAAATTAGTAAATGCTATCCCCTTAACTTTATAGTCACCTGCAACACAATGCATAACATAATTGATGCCGATTGAATCATAGTGCTTATCGTCTTCTAAAGGTGTCTCGAGTATATTATGTCTAATAATTTTTGGAGAGTATTTACTTAATCGTTTACGCGATCGTTGTAAGCAAGCAAGACTAAGATCCATTAAATCT
>CALHVH010000004.1 GCA_938039225.1 uncultured Gammaproteobacteria bacterium | reverse complement strand
TTTTATATAAGTGATTAAAAAAAGGGTGAGCGATAAAATTAACAAACCAGCAGATTCACTACTACGAATTGATACGGATAACTCGACTGATGAAATTGGTCGAGACAGCTCGCTTGAACCCCAAATAAATACAACCAAGATGTCTAAGGAAAAAGAGACTGACTTAACTTCTACCTTAAATCGTATGTTGAATTTGTTGGATGAGACCAGTAATTCACTCCTTGAACGTGAAGAGATGTTTAGACATCTAGCCGAAACGGTCAATAGTCCAATTTGTGTGCAACATGACCTGAAAATACTTTTTGCAAATACGGCATTCTCTGATTTGCTCGGCATTCCGCAGAAGCAATTAGTGCAAAGAAACTTACATGATTTTTTACATCAAGATGATTACAGTACAGTACAAAATGCGCTTTCAAAAAATGCAGTCACAGACTCAATATCAAGACGATATTTAGTTCGAATAATCAATCAAGATGGACGCTACATTACACATAGCGCTCACACTCGTTTAGTTACCTATCGTGGTTTGCAAACGTTAATAACCAGTTTTTCAGATTTATCCATTCGACAGTCACTTAAACACCAAATTGATCGTGAAAAAGATTTTTCTCGAACGGTTTTAAATAGTCTTAATGTCGGTGTGATGCTCACGGATCTTAAGGGTTTTATCACTGAGTATAATGACCAAGCTGCTGAGATTTTAGGACGAGACAGAGCGGATACCATAGGGAAACATGCTTCATTAATTATGCACTTGGTTAATGAAGAAGATCACAGACCATTATCAGATCCAGTTTCACAAGTTTTACAAACTAAAAAAGCAGTACTGAATGTAAAAGATACACTTTTGCAAAAAAGTGGTATCAATACCTTCGTGCCAGTAAAAGTAACGGCCACCCCATTAATAGATGAACGTGGACATATGCTAGGTTCTTCGGTTTTACTTGAGGATACTTTAGAGACAAGTGCAATTTCTGATAAGTTGACCTACGATGCTACTCACGATCCTTTAACTAGTTTAATTAATCGCAGAGAGTTTGAACAGCGTTTGGGTCAGGCTATGCGTGAAGCCATTGCTGGCGAAAAAGTGCATGTTTTATGTTATCTAGATCTAAATAAATTTAAACCAGTAAATGATAACTCTGGCCATAGAGCTGGTGATGATGTTTTACGCCAAGTTTCCGAAAAACTTACCGATATTGTTAGAGATACAGATTCAGTGGGGCGTTTGGGTGGAGATGAGTTTGGTGTTTTACTCTATGGGTGCCCTTTAGATAAAGCCAAAGAGATTGCTCAAGAACTTTGCGAGACCATATCCCACCATGTATTCCGTTGGCAGGATGAGCGTTTTAATATTGGTGTGGCTTGTGGCATGGTGGAAATCAAAGGAAATGAAGATAGCATTGCGGATGTAATGAATTCTGCTGATACCGCATGTTATATAGCAAAAGAATTGGGTGGTTCGCGTTATCACGTTTATACCGCAGATGACTCAAGAGTTGCACGTGATCAGGGGAGTGTGGTTTGGCAACATCGTGTTCAAGAAGCTTTGACTCATAATCGGTTTGAGTTACATGTACAAAAAATCATGAGTTTACGTTCATTAAGCGATACTGCTGTAATCAATGCTCGTAGTTCAGTCATGCAAACAACGGCTCAGACGCCAGCTTATGAAATTACTGTCCGTATGATGGATGAACAAGGGACTCGTTATCGTCCTGAATTATTCATGCCAGCAGCTAGGCGGTTTGGATTATTAAGTGCAATCGATAGGTTAGTGGTCAAAAATACTTTTCATGCTTTGTCGCGCGGTTTGATTAGTATGAGAGAAGATCAATCATGCAGTATTAATTTATCCGCAGAAACTTTCTCTGATGCTGAGTTTCTTAATGCTGTGGTTGAAGGGTTTGATGAATATGGAATTGATCCTAAAAACATTTGTTTCGAAGTACCTGAGCCTGATGTTATCGCTCATTTGGATGAAGCTAAACGTTTTATTCGCGTACTGAATGATCTAGGGTGTCAGTTTGCTTTGGATGATTTTGGTCGTGAATTACAATCCTTTACCTATCTTAAACAACTGAATATTCATTTCTTAAAATTAGATGGTTTTTATGTAAGAACGATTGTAGAAGATGAAGTTAACCGCGCCATGGTTGCTGCTATGATTAAGTTAGCTCATAGTTTGGGCATGAAAGTTATTGCTGAACAAGTAGAGAGCCAGTCGGTACTCGATATTCTTGGCGAGCTGGGTGCAGATTATGCTCAAGGTTTTGTCATAGAACATACTCATTCCTTACCCATCTAAAATTCTAAATTAAAAAAACACTTCAAATTTATCAGTGTTTTTAAACTTATCCCCTTTATAGCTCAAAAATAGAGCAGTCCAAGTATTTTTCTTTGAGATGACGCCGCGTAGATTGGTGTTTTTTGCTACACTTTGCTGATAATTAATTCATCATAGAATTCATTATTTTCACTATTGCCATTACACAATAAATAAAACCTAAAAGATGGTTGGTGGACCAGTTGTAAGAATTATTATAAGAAACAGTTAACAACTTAAGAGGAGACTACATGTTAACGTCAAATTTAACCCCTATTATTTTAGGAGTCATCGGCCTAATCGTTGCTTTTGTTCTGTACGGTATAGTTCTAAAAGTACCAGCAGGCGAAGGTAAGGTAGCTAAAATTGCTGCACAAATTCATGCTGGCGCCATGGCATTTATGTCACGCGAATACAAAATTCTTTGGATGTTTGCGGTTGTCATCATGATTGTTATGGGGTTTTCTGATTTAGGTTGGGACACTTCTCTAGCATTTTTCGTTGGTGCAGCATCTTCTTCAATAGCTGGTTATATAGGTATGTATACCGCTACTAAAGCAAACGTACGTACCACGGTTGCAGCTCACGAGAAAGGTGCGGGCGATGCGTTAATGGTTGCATTCTTTGGTGGTTCGGTAATGGGACTAACTGTTGCAGCTATGGGTTTACTCGGTTTAGGTGGTTTGTATTATTTCTTTGGTACTGTAGAGCATGCAGAAACCATTCATGGGTTTGGCATGGGGGCATCCTTAGTTGCTCTATTTTCTCGTGTTGGTGGTGGTATTTTTACTAAATCTGCAGATGTTGGTGCCGATTTAGTGGGTAAAGTTGAAGCGGGTATCCCAGAAGACGATCCTCGAAACCCTGCGGTAATTGCCGATAATGTTGGTGATAATGTTGGCGATGTTGCAGGTATGGGTTCAGATATTTTTGAATCGTATTGTGGTTCAATGATTGCTTGTATAGCGATTGCCGCCACAATGAGCGTTAGTGAGATTGCTGAATTAGGTATTCGTAAAGATGTGATGGGCTTGCCATTGATGTTGGCTTCTGTAGGGATTATTTGTTCCATTATTGGAATTTTCTTAGTCAAAATGTTCTCAACATCAGAGCCTAGCAAAGCCTTACGTATCGGTACCATTGGTGGAGCATTAATTTTCTTACCAGCGGCTTATTTAGTTATTGCCGGATTAAATATATCTTCAGGTGTTTTCTTTGCAGTATTGGCTGGAACCTTAGGTGGAATTGTTATCGGATTGGTTACTGAATATTACACTGGTGGTGCTCCGGTTAGAAAAATTGCCAAAGACAGTGAAACCGGTCCTGCAACGGTAATGATTTCGGGTTTAGCAATCGGCATGGAGTCCGTGGTTGTTCCTGTGCTTACCTTATGCATTATTATTTTCTTGGGTAATGAATTTGCTGGTCTTTACGGAGTAGGTATTGCAGCGGTTGGGATGTTAGCAACTGTTGGCATCACAATGGCGATTGACGCTTACGGTCCAGTTGCCGATAACGCCGGTGGTATTGCTGAGATGGCAGGATTGGGTGAAGATACTCGTGAAATTACTGATTCATTAGATGAAGTTGGTAATACAACTGCAGCGATTGGTAAAGGATTTGCTATCGGTGCTGCTGCTCTCGCCGCATTGGCTTTGATTACCGCTTACATTGAGGTTATTTCAAGCCATAAGCCTGGGTTCACCTTGCAAATTAATGATCCTACTGTGCTTATTGGAATGTTCATTGGTTCTATCTTCCCGTTCTTAGTGAGTTCAATAACGATGAAAGCGGTGGGAGATGCGGCCTTTGATATGATTAAAGAAGTACGAAGACAGTTCAAAGAAATCCCTGGACTTCTCGAAGGAACCGCAGAGCCTGACACGGTGCGTTGTGTTGAGATTGCCACTGACGCAGCCTTGAAAAAAATGATAGTGCCTGGCTTGCTTGCAGTCCTTGGTCCAGTGGTTGTTGGCTTCGGTCTTGGACCTGAAGCATTAGGGGGTATGTTAGGCGGCGCTTTATTAGGTTGCGTAATGATGGCACTAATGATGGCCAATGCTGGTGGTGCTTGGGATAACGCTAAGAAGTATATTGAAAAAGGTAATCATGGCGGTAAAGGTTCTGATGCCCATAAAGCGGCAGTTGTTGGTGATACTGTAGGTGACCCTTTCAAAGATACTTCTGGTCCATCAATGAATATTTTGATTAATGTTTTAGCGATTGTGAGTTTGGTAATTGCTCCGCTACTTTAATTAAAAGTTATTAGAAAATAAAAAAGGGACTCATTAGAGTCCCTTTTTTTATTAGTTGAAAATTAAGCCTAAACCTTAAAGTCATTTTTGAGTTTCTTTTTAACTGCAATATTTTTTAAAGTCACATATTTAGGTAGGCCATTTTTATACGGTGGGTAATCTTCCCCTTTAATCAATGGCTCTAAATAGGTTCTGCAAGCTTTAGTAATTCCAAAGCCATCTTTAGATATGAATTTCTTAGGCATCATTTTTTCTTTATTAGCGACTTTGCTAAGTTGTGCAGAGTCTACTTTCCAGCGATACGGCTTGTCTGAAGTGCGTTTGATGATTGGCATTACAGCATTATTGCCCTTAATTGCAAACTCAACAGCGGCCTTGCCCATGGCATAAGCCTGATCAACATCAGTTTTAGAAGCAATGTGACGAGCAGCACGTTGTAGATAATCAGCTACTGCATAATGGTATTTATAGCCAAGTTTATCTTTAACCATATTCGCAAGCACA
>CALHVH010000003.1 GCA_938039225.1 uncultured Gammaproteobacteria bacterium | reverse complement strand
CCCATCAAATTAAACACACTGATGTCTAAAGGCTCTAAAACCGCACCCACTAAATGCAAACGGCCGCGTTGACTTAAGGTTTGCAAATAGGCATTCCAATCAAGCTTTACATTTACAGTAGAAATAATTAAATCAAACTTACCCGACACTGCCTCAAGCGCTTCTGGATCACGTGAATTAACTGTATGATGCGCTCCAAGTTCTAATGCTTCTTGCATCTTATCTTGGCTGGAAGTAAAAGCCGTTACTTCACAGCCCCATTTATTTAAAAAGCCTAGAGCCATATGACCCAAACCGCCAATACCAATCACACCTACTTTTGCAGTTGGTTTTAAGCCTGATTCAAAAATTGGTGTGAATACAGTGATCCCGCCACAAAATAAAGGTCCAGCACTGGCTGCGTCCATACCTTCAGGTAAAGGAATAGCACTGGCCGAGTGCACGCGAACTTTATCGGCAAATCCGCCGTGACGTCTGACAATTATTCCTTGCGCCTTACTACAAAGATTATGTTCCCCATTCATGCATTTATCACAAGTCATACAGTAACCGGCATGCCAACCAGCGCCAACGCGTTGCCCAATTACTAGATTTTTTACATTTCTACCAATGGAAGAAACCGTACCAACTACTTCATGACCAGGCACTAATGGGTATTGAGTAAAACCCCACTCGTTATTTAATACACTTAAATCGCTGTGGCATATTCCGCAATATTCAATATCAATTTCAACATGATCATCGGCAAGTGCCCCTGGGTCATATTCAAATGGTTCTAATTTTCCGCCAGGCTTATGGGCTGCATAGGCTTTTATCATTTTCTACTCCGAGAAAGATTTCGTTAATTACTTGGTAAAGTCAAAACGGTAAGTCACTCCATTGATAGAAGTGGCTTGCCCATTGACTATTCTGGGACGATACTTAAATTGTTGAATCGCTGCGATTGCTGATGGTCCGAATAATACTTCTGAATTACTTTGGGTTACTTCGGCATTTATCACATCGCCATTTTCAGTGATGGTATAACGTACCCAAACCCAACCTTCTATATTTTGTGCATAAGCATCAGGCGGATAGACTGCTGGGACTTTTTTTAGAATAACCGCTGGAATTATCTGCATCCTATCATCAGTGGTTTCGCAAGCAAATAATAAGACTAAAAGCAAAATTGGAATTATTTTTTTAAACATAAAAACCTTCATAATTTCATTTTTCATACTAGTTGTGACCATCTTTCGGCATTTTCAAGCATTGGAAAATGTCCAAGATTTGGAATAATAGTTTTTTTACTATTTTTAGTTTCGGCCTCTATCACATGCGCCATTTCAACCACGGCAACCGGATCATCTTCAGCCCATAGGATATGTATCGGCAAATTGGTTTCTTTTAAGGCACCAATCCACCTATCCCAGTAAGTATAACGTTGTTCAATGTAACGGGTAAGCTTTGATAAGATTTTTCGACCATTATTGTGCAACATCATTTCCCAGATAACATCCACCTCACCTGAATCAACTTTGCTGGCATCAGAATAGATACGTTTAAAATTTCGTGTAAGCGTTGTTTTACTTGCCAATCTTGCTACTAGGGGCCCAGTAATACGGTTTTTTAATAATTTTTGGATGGGTCGTAATTTCGAAAGTTCTATATGCATTGAACCGTTGCATAAGGTTACTTTCTCTATATCAATATCTATGGTCTTATGATTATACCGATGGATTATTTCAGTCACGACGCTGCTACCGTAATCATGTCCTAATACATGCATGGATTGCACACCTAACTGCTTCCACAATTTAAGCGCTACATCAGCTTGGTCAATTAGTTGATAAGCATAGTCAGTAGGCTTATCTGACAAACCAAAACCCAAATGATCATGCATAATCACTCGGTATTTGTGTTTAAGTATAGGTAAAGCTTTCCAATAATCGTAAATGCATGTTGGATAACCATGTGAGATACATAATATGGGTTTATCTTCCTTGGTATCAATATAAAAGATACGCTGCCCATTTACCTCAGCATACTGACCTTGTGCCTGCCATTCTTTGAAACTGGGTGCTGATAATTTCACGCAAGCAACTCTCTTTTAAGGAAATGTAAAATCTCTTCTTTATGTTCGTGCTGGTTTAACCATTTTTTAAACTCTTGAGCTGTAGAGAAATCTTGTTCACCTAGTTCTTGTTGTAAATCTTGCAAATACTGCTGTTGAAATTTTTCTTCGCGAATTTTGACCTGCCAAGGAGTATTAAACACCGTTGTGAAATGATCCTTTAAACCCAATTGACCAAGAAGCTCCCACTCACCATTATCAAACCACACATCCGCACAATCCAAGCATAAGTCAATTTGATTATCCAAATTTGACGCTACTTTGTACTTAGTCATTAACTTTTTACATTTTGTGCATGCAATGGCTTGTTTAGTATTGTCACTTTCAATCGCGGCATTTGATTTTGTATTACGAATAAATTTTGGCTCACCCTCTAACCACTCCCTATATGACAGAATACTCAATAAAATTCCATCACATTGTGTACAACTCATTGCAGGTAATCCATGTTCTAGTTTTGTGGGTGAAAGCGCTTGATTGTTACAAGTTGGGCAATGCATAAGTATTTACCTTGTTCAAAAGATACAACTATAGGTAAAATACGTATAATTTACACTTAATTTTATACAATAAACCTCAATAATTATTCTAATGGAGAGTTCAACATGCAAAATCGCCTTTTATTTGCTTTAATTGCTGCTTTACTAGTCACTGCGTGTGGCAAAAAAGAAGCACCAAAAACTGAATACATTGAAAGTGCTCCAAAAATCATTACCTTAACTGAAGCCCTAAAAATGGCCATTGATGGTGAACACCGAAGTGCCAAGAACAAAGCTCGTGATCAATACAGACACCCAGCTGAGACATTAGAATTTTTTGGAGTAAAACCTGAATCATCAGTTGTTGAACTTTGGCCTGGTGGTGGCTGGTACAGCGAAATCCTTGTTCCTTATTTAAAAGATAAGGGAAACTACTACGCCGCTGGATTTGGTCTGGATACTGGCTCTGAATATCGAACCAAAGGCCATAAAGCCTTACTCAGTAAATTTGCTGATGCGCCAAACGTTTATGGCAAGCCAACAGTTACAGTACTTAATCCTCCAAATCAAACACTCATCGCTCCAAGCAATACGGTTGATTTTGTTTTAACCTTTAGAAATGTACATAACTGGACCATTAATGAGCAAGATAGCGCAGTATTTGCTGCAGCTTTTAGAGCTTTAAAACCAGGCGGTGTATTTGGTGTGGTAGAACATCGAGCCAATGAAACAATGGATGTTGTAGAACAAGCCAAAACTGGATATGTTTCTGAACAATATGTAATTGATTTAGCAGAAAAGGTCGGCTTCAAATTGGCTGGTCGTTCAGATATAAATGCAAACCCTAAAGATACCAAGAATTACGAAAAAGGTGTATGGACATTGCCTCCAAGTTTAAGATTAAAGGAAGTTGATAAGGACAAATATGTAGCTATTGGTGAGAGTGATAGAATGACTTTGAAATTTGTTAAGCCATAAATATTTATAACAAAGCTATAAAACAAGGCAGCTCTATGAGCTGCTTTTTTTATGCTCATTCAGTAATTTCTCTATAATTGAATGTCAAGCAAGCTTGACACCAGACATGTTGCTACATACTATTGCTAGCAAGTTAAATCACGAGACTTTGCTTATGCTTAATACAAAAGAATATTATAAAGAATTTGGTTTCAGTATGCTGTTGTACCTAATTGCTATTTTCTTTAGTGTTTATTATCTTAAATCAAATCCAGATTCATCCATTAAAGTACTAGTTACACTATTACCGGTTATTCCTGCGATTTTGTGTGCATTAGCTGTAATCAGAGCTTTACAAAAACTTGATGAACTACAATTAAAAATACAAATACTCAGTTTATCCATTAGTTTTATGATTGTTGGTTTAGCAACATTTACCTATGGTTTTCTCGAAAACATTGGTTACCCCCACATACCTTATGTTTGGATTTTTCCATTTATGATTGCAACATGGGGTATATCATCAAAGATTATTTCAAGACAATATAATTAAAAAATTAAGATGAAAAATATCTTAAGTGATTTAAGATTAAAACATTGTATTTCCCAAGCCGAATTAGCTAAAGCGCTTGGAGTATCTAGACAAACCATAAACTCTATAGAGTCTGGTAAGTACTACCCTAGTTTACCTTTAGCTTTTAAAATTGCTGAGTTCTTCGAGCTAATAATTGAAGATATCTTTATCAGCGAAAAAAGTGAATATCTTTGATAATGCAAAGAATAAACTTAATTGAACGAAATTATCAATAGAACAAGAAACCAAGGTTACTGCGGACATCATTAATAAACATACTATGAATTTACAGGCATAAAATGATTTCATATGACAGCAATCACTCTAAATAAGTTAGCTAAAAAAATTACTAAATGCACTCTCTGTATAGATTCATTACCCATGGGTGCTAGACCGGTATTGCAAGTAAGTACAAAAGCAAAGATTCTTATTGCTGGTCAAGCACCTGGTATTCGAGTGCACCGTTCTGGAATTCCCTTTGACGATCCAAGCGGTAAACGTTTACGTGAATGGATGGGAATCAATGATGAAATATTTTACAACCCAAACCAGATTGCCATTTTACCGATGGGCTTTTGCTATCCTGGCACAGGTAAATCAGGGGACTTGCCTCCTCGACCGGAATGTGCAAAAGAGTGGCGGCAACAAATTCTAGATACCATGCCTCAAATAGAATTAATCATTGTAATTGGAATGTATGCCCTAAAGTGGCATATGCCAACTAATAAGAAAAGCAATCTTACTGAAACCGTTAGAGCATGGGAGGAATACTGGCCAAAGTTACTTCCGATACCACACCCTAGTCCACGCAATAATATTTGGTTAAAGAAAAATCAATGGTTTGAAAAAATCGTAGTTCCAAGTTTACAAACGCTTGTTCAAGAATTGCTGCGTAAATAGGTTCTGTTTAAAATTCAACAAATTTTCGAAGTATAAGAACCAACAATACTATAACTAAACCCAAACGCAGTATTTTTATCAGAGACCAAGATTTTATATTCTGATCATTTAGTTGATTTGTTTCAGATTTGTATGACATAGATTCAGAATCATATTGTCCTTCTGCTTTGGCCGATAACTTTGGATACAATGCTTGCAAACTGGCATCGTCTTCACTCCATTCTTCGCCTGAAGGTTCAGCAGGATGTGCTGAGTATCGATCAGGACTTGTGCCTGCAGCCGCTTCTACTCCTTCTGATACTGCATACTGGTACCCCTCGTAAAAAAGGTCTTCTTCAGATAATATTTGATCTGCTAAAGAATCTGGGTTCACCAAGGCCGCTTTAAATGAGGCTTCGCCTCTGGAAATTAAAGACGCACGAAAATCATTAAACGCATCATCACTACACCCACCGCCAATTACATAAGCTGCACCCCAAAGTTCCCAGGCATAAGCCATATCCATTTTTTTATCAAACAGTTCTTGAAATTTAAGCGCATCAGGTGCAGATAAATCAGCAATTTTTTCTCTAAGCAAAACACATTTATTATCCATGTCACCTAAGGCTTCAAGATGCACCGACTGAATTAACTGCCAAAACTGCTGATCATTCACGAATAAACCCTTACAAATTATAGTTTGGGTAGAGTTTACCTGTTTGCTTTAAGTCTTGGAAGTACTATCACTACCTGCATACACAAAATATGCCAGAGGTCCAAAAGACCCAAGCACTAAAGTCAAAAGAACAAATGGCCAAGGATTAATACCACGACGTTTTGCTTCCGGAATAATTAAGGCCAATAACAAAATGCATGCAATAACTAGATCAGTAAACACTTGCCAACCAGCAGGGCTATGCCGATGATAATCAAAAATACCTAGGTAACCCACTTTAACCACGGCATAAAGGCTTAAGATTGTGAATGGAATAAGAATGAGTATTGCGAGCGTTCTACGAGTCATATTTTTCTCCTTACTTGAATTTTGTCTCTATATTCCTGCATACTGATTATGAATTCAATGACCTAAGAGGTTATTGAAATTACTGCCTACTATTGTCTAATAGCTATTTACAGTGAGATAAGAACATGCCTATAGCAACACAAAGCTCTACTAAGCAATTTACCCAGACCCTGAAAATGTGGCGTAAAGCTCGTAAATTCTCTCAGTTAGATTTAGCTCTTGAAGCTAATATCTCACAAAGGCATATCAGTTGGTTAGAAACTGGAAAAAGCTTACCTAGTAGAGAAATGGTTTTAAAATTATCCGAGGCTTTGGATGTACCACTACGTGAGCGAAACAACATTTTAAATGCTGCCGGCTATGCCAATGTGTTTGCTGAAAAAGGCCTTGAAGAACATTCAATGCAAGCCTTTACTTCGGTTCTAGAAAATATTTTACAACATCACAATCCTTACCCAGCTTTCGTTTTAGATCGTCTGTGGAATATAAAAATGAAAAATGCTGCAGCTAATGCTTTGTTTGAAATGCTAGGGAACCCTGAAGAAATATGGCGGGCTATAGGTGACAGTGGAGATGAAAATATTGCTCTGCTAACCGTGCATCCTCAAGGTATACGTAATGCAATAGCAAATTGGGAAACGATTATAGGGCCGTTTATGCAAAGATTAAAACGTGAAGCAATCGATTCTGGAGATGTTGAAGTGATGGCTCACTATGAAAGCTTAATTGAATATGTGGGTGATTTTAATGAATCAAATACGCTACACAATCTAATCCCTGTATTGCCCATTGAAATTAATATAAACGATATTAAGCTCAGTTTTTTTTCAGTAATATCTACCTTTGGTACAGCACAAGATATAACTGCAAATGAACTACGTATCGAAACGTTTTACCCCAGTAATTCATTTACAACAAATTTTTTTCAATCTGAAAATACCTAGTTATCTCGGTATCATTTTATTGAGCACATAATGCTTAATTCTTTTGTATAGATTTTCCGACATGTTACCAGCCACACCTCTTCGCCCCTCCGAAAGGTGCTGTAAGGGCTCACCTTCAGTTTTAAAAACAAAATAATCAAAGAGTTCACGCCATGCCAGACGCTCTTTAGGTGGTAAATGTCCTATAGTGTACAAGCCATGCAAAAGCGTATTCATCGCGCTATCAATTTTATAGGTAGGATTATCCCACCAATAATTTACTAGCATGCAGAATTCACCTTGCGAACGCACATTATGCCACCACAAGCTAGGCACATAAACTGCATCGCCAGGTTCTAATACAGCTACTTGTGATGATTTAAGAGCTTCTTTATATTTTGGATGCTTTTCAAAATCTGGCGAATCTATATTAACCATACTAGCTGGCACACCTGAGATTGTGAAATCCAAAGGACCAATATATAAATTTTGAATTTGCTCAGGAGGAAAAAAAGTAAACTGACGCTCACCACTAACTACACAAGCAATATTGTCTTGAATATCAAAGTGAGTAGAAACTGTAGCTGAATTACCAATCCAGACTCTTGGCTGGAAATTTTGACCATCTAGTAGCGGAAAAGTATTCGATTTTTCAAATAGCGGTATATGTCGACGGATATCAACCGCACCAGCATAGGTGGCTTGCTCATCAGGATTATTAATCGCAAGTAAACGTTCAAGAAAATCAGCCAAATACTCTTGTTGTCTTTCAAAATTAAACCCATTCATATCTTCTGAATAAAAATAACGTTTATTCGCACTTTCTATAGCGTTATAACTATTAATAGGCTCTTGGTTAAGACATTTAGGTTTTAAATAATTGTATAAAGATTGCTTTGAACGTTCGGCAAATTCTAATATAGGCCAATGTGCAGCCGCATTTTTGATAATCGCAGGTTGATAAAGAGGAATGATTTCCTCTTGTAAAATCCGTGGCGTGACATCGTGCCACTCTTTTACTTTCTTAATATTCATTTACACAGTCTACTTTCTATAAAATTTTAAACCAGTTCCCCACCTATCCTTAAACCCCGGCCATACATCCGATAGTGAACCATCTTCTTGTTTAGTTTGTGTAGCATCTACGCGTTCTGGTAAAAAATCACAAGCTTCTTTTGATTCTTTTACATGACAATTTAAAAAAGCTAAGACCATATGCTCATTCACTCGATTTATAGTTTCAATATCCCAGCTTGGTTCATAATAATGACCAATATCAAAATCATCTGCGTAAGCTATTGCTGGTGTTGGATGGGTAACAATATTATGTCGTGCATTTTCAAACACCAACATATAGGTAGTCTTTTCTTTACTAGTAGTGCCCGTATTCTCAAATAGTTTTTTTACACCATTTTCATAACCGGATACATCATCCTCATCGCCGGCAACATACAGAGCAGGAATTTTTATATTTTTTAAAGAATTCAAATCATGCACATTGGCCTCGCCACCCCAAGGAGCAAATGCCATCATACCTTTCCAACGTGGGTCCGCTTTTTCTTGAGCCGCATTACAGGTATTAAACAAAGGTAATAATAATGCAATGGCTTGTTCGGGTATTCCAAATTGTTTCATGGCCGCATCGCTAAAACTAAAACAACCTCCCACGGTATTAATGGTTCCATAACCCCCCATGGAATGACCTGAAGCCACTGCTAAATCCGTATTAACCGTGTGGCCCAAAGGAGTTTCTAATTGACTAAAGTAATCCAGTACAAACTGTTGATCTCGAGCACGATTTAATAAAGTACTAGGAAAACCTGAAAAAGGCGATCCACTAGCAATAACATCCGCATTGGTAGAATCCTTATGATCAATACTGGCCACTACATAACCGTGACTGGCTAAATGCTCACCCAAATAAAACATGATACTTCGATAACCGGTATATCCATGTGAAAAAATGATTAAGGGGAATTCTTTTTTGGTTTTAACAGGACTCGCATCTCTATAAGCCCCTCCTAATAATTCAAATTCTTTATTGGTGCGAGTAACATCTTTATACGTAGCTATTTCAGATTGTTTTGATACTTCAGCGGGATACCACACCTCAAGTGTCAGTTCTCTGTCTTCAAAGCTTGTGAAATTTGTAGTGTTGAGTTGTTTAGGGTTTACCGCTTTAAGCGTAGTAACTCCAACCGTATAGTCACCATCAAAGGCAAGTTCAGGAGTTACTGTTGGCTGATGAGTATAAAGTTGCTCAGCAGCAAAAGTCGACAAACTTAAGAGAAAGAGTCCAGTAGCTAATAGGAGTTTTATTGAATGCATAATGATAAGTTTCCAGTCTAATTCCAGCCGCTAAGCCATTGTTCCGAGTTATTTAAATCACGCCAACAAATTGAATAGGAGTTTTTTGTCATGACCGCTTCAATGATACATTCAATTACGTTTTCATCTTCGTCTTTCTGCACTTTTACTATTAAAAAATGTTTTTCTTTATTGTTGGGATTAACCGCTGTCCATTTACTATTAAGCAGTTTTTTGTAGTTTGCTTTGTTCATTTACGCCTTTAAAGCCCTTGCTCTACCATACCCTTAATTTTGCTGGCTTTTTCGAAGTGGTCTAGTTTATGGGTTTGAATCCACCACGTTGCAGCTTCCATTAGCAAAATAGGATTATTATTTTTGTTAGCAAAAAAAGCATAAAAAGATAAACCGACCGTTTCACCTTTTGCTGCTATTTTTTTATCGCAAACTTGAATTATTTTGTCTCTTAGCTCTTCATTCATCTGTCTTTTGCTTCAATATCACAGCTTAGTTTGGAAAATTCCTTAATTTCTTGAATACTGTATTTAGTTACTATCCTTTTTTGCGAGGGCAATTGATGTGAAATACTTAAACCTTTACGTCTGGCGGTTTTTGGCCGAATAGGTCGTGGACAAAAGCCTCCACCACAATTTGGGCATACGTTATTGAGAATGTCATCTACGCAGGTTTTACAAAAAGTACATTCGTAAGTGCAAATCATGGCTTCTGTAGAGTTATATGCTAAATCTTTATCACAACATTCACAATTTGGTCTTATGTCTAACATCTATACCTCTCATTCAAACTTCAGTAGGTTTAAATTTGATACTGACTAATTATCGTTTAGTTTTGCAATAACAAACAACAGCACTGACGCACCAACGGTTGCAGAAATAATTGAACCGATTAAACCTACCGCTTTAAACCCTATAAGACCGAATAGAAAGCCTCCTACAACTGAACCAACAACACCGATAATGATATTGTTAACTACACCAAAACCACCACCCTTCATTAGATTCCCAGCTAGCCAACCTGCTGCCGCTCCAATTACTAGGAACATTATTAAACCAGTTAAGCCCATAATTTCACCTCTTTAGTTAATGATTGTAGTCAACGTAAAGTCTATGTAATTGACGTCACGTTATTCATGTCTATAAGTGTAAACCTTTTTTAGATAAACATATACAATGTTTTCAAGTATTAAATTGCTATTTATTAGGACTTGTGCCAACGCAAAGGCTTACATTTCTCGCGGCTTACACGCAGCCATTTAGTTTTTCTGAGGACTAACTTTACTTACTCTAAAATTGGCAAAACGAACAATTTCTTCTTCAGCGCGAAGATCCTTAGTTTCCACGATTGAACGATAGATGCCCCATTTTGGCCTTACAAAATGCCTATTGCTAGCACCTCTCCATAAATCAAGATTAGATCCTTCTACATCTAAAATTATTTTATCGTCACTCATACGTTGTGCAATCAGACGAATTGATCCCGAATCAGCGTATGTCACACGACAATAAACACTAAGCCACTCACCTTGTACATCTTGCCAACTCGAGCTATCAAGAATGGTGCCTTTATTATTATCTGGATTATGCCGCACTTCAATAACATCTACACCTCGTCGTTTGGCTCCGGAAATCGTAATCATAGGCTTTTTATCGTTACCACCTTTAGCCTTCAACTGAAAAAAATGCGAGAAGCGTTTTGAAATCTGCATATCTTGATTGATTTTGAATTTCCATTTATAAACCATTGTTTCATTCTCAAAACCCTTTAATTCATCTATAGAACGATCATAGGCCTTAATTTCATTTCTCTGACGATCTGTGATATCAAATCTATTTCTATCGCGATCCTTATCCCGATGAGATAGAAATACAAAATGGTTTCCTACAATATTATCTGAGTCTTCCAGAATATGTTTAACTTCAGTATGATTCCCTGGATACAAGTCTGGTGATTCAATGGGTCTTTTACCACCAAATCTTCGAATCAAGTCATAAGCCGATAATCCAGCATCCTTACCATCGGCATCTAAAATAATTTCACTGAGTACAGTAAACTCTTGAGCGTCATGTTTTGAGATCTCTGTGTTAATTGTTTTGTGCGTCACTTGTTTCTTTGAACTAAGATTCGTATTGTTTGTACAAGAAACTACTAAAATACAAACTGCAATTATCAATAATGCTCGATAAATTTTCATAGAAGTTTTACCTTTGCTTGAATAAATAATACGGGTTCATAATTAGTAGAGTTGTATTTTAAGAATACAATATCAGATTAAGATATTTTTGAAAACTCAGTTTCATAGAAAACGATATGCTCAGTTAAATCAGGACGATCAAGCGCCTTGATTTCTGACAATATCTTTACCCCTTGATTAATATTTTTTGTTTCTAAACAGGCTTGCAAGAGATTCATTGCTGGGCCTATTCCGTGTTTAGATAAGTTAAATACAGGAAGCACAAGCGTAATAATTTCATTTACAGCCCCATGCTTACCTAAATCGCCAGACATCATATACAAAGCCTCTTCTGAATCAGAGCCTAAAGCTAAAACTTTTTCATATCTTTGGACTGCCAGCTTTAGATTAGAAGACTCTAAATCATGTCTCGCTAACCATAAATCAGCATACCAACTCCCATCTAACTCTGATATCCGACTCATCGTTTCCAGATAGCCCTTTTCACCATCCTTTTCTTTACCCATCGCAGCTAACCACTCAACGGCATTACTCAAATTTGGGAATAACTCAATAGCCTCCCAAAGCACTTCTTTAGCTCTAGTTTCATTACCCTGAAATGAATAAGCCTTCGCTAAATTCGTTAGCAGTACCCCTGACTTTCCATTTTTTGATATATAACTTTCAAAATGTGCTTGAGCTTCTGCATAGCGTTCATTTTTCAGTAATGAAATACCAAAAATGGTAGCACCGCGTTCATGAATTTGATCAATTTCAAATAATCGTCTTGCGGGCTCCAATGTTTCTGCTGAGAAACCATCATTCAATGCCATAATTATTGCGTTATACAGTTCTTGCGGATTATCCCAAGAAGTTTTGAAAATACCTGGAAGAACATTTTTACGGTATTGGTCTTTTTCTATTGCGAATTTACTTCCGCTTTTATCATAGACAGCAATACCCTCATTATTTCTATCCACTTCTACAGGAGCGATGTCATCATCAGAGGAATCTGTCTTTTTTTTGCCAAATAATTTTTTAATGAAATTCATATTTACTCTTTTTTAAAATATCGTGATAACTAAGCAATCCACAATGGGTTCGACAATAGTCGAAAGCCTAATCTCTAAAACTCTCACTCAACAATTGCTTAACTTCTTTCTTATCAAAAACTAATCTATCAAAGTCTCTCACCCCATAAATGGCTACTGGCTCAAACATATCAGTATCTAAAGCAATATCACATAAATCTTCAGCCGACAAAGTTGGTCGCCCTGCTCGTTCTTTAAGTTCAATATTCATATGCTCAATGCCATCAAAAGCGCGGTACATTAACTCAGTACATACCAATCTATCCGCACGGAAAAAATCAAAATTATATTTTTTCCCTTCATGAATAACTATACGTTCAATTGCTTTATTTATGCCCGATTGTGAAAGTGTTGGCCGTAAAACTACAAAGGCATCTACCGCTAAAGTTTCTTCTAGGGGCCTAAACAATACTCCGTCTTTTAAAGCTTCAAAGGTACATTTATTATCACGCCATTTAGAACGCACCTGAGTTTCAATAGAAATACCTCTAGCTTCTCGCTCTTCATGTGTCCCAACAAATAATGCTGCATGTGGCCAAAACCCTGGTAAAAATAAATTGGTTAATGCGTATTTATGTCGTGTAACCATTACATCACCAGGTTGCAGCATCTCTCTAACTTGCTCGCGTATCTGTGGTGTAACCAACTTACCTTTTTTATTGACCAATTCAGAAAAAACGCGCCCTGAAGCTTCTAAAACCTTAAATTGACTTTGTTGTTTTATTGAAGCACCACGCCTTTTAAAAGCATGTTTAATAAAGTGCACGCCACGTTCTAAATAATTTTGTTTACTATCATCAAGAGCTGAACGATATTTATAGAGATTATTTATAAAGTAACCAACATCGGGATCATTGGCTAAAACCTTTAGTTTACTTCTCTCTTTACTCGCATGATTCATCACAGCTAACATACGTTGAGCATTTTCAATGGCAATAAATGACTCAAAAATATGTGTATATTGCTTTCGGGGGATTTTCTTTTCTGGAACGCCTTCATTTAGTTTGCGTTGAATAAAAGTATGCGTCGCAAATTGCTCTAATAAAAATCTATCTAAACGAACTACATGACAAGCCGCCACATAACCAATCACAAAAAATTGATATTCTTCATAAGTGTGAATATTTTTAAGCCCAACCGTGACGTGACTGTGTACCTCATCAATAATGTCCCACAAACTTCCTCTGACTGTCAGAAATTTAGTAAACCACTCAGCAATGCGTTCGTCTTGTTGGGGCTTGAAATACTTAGCTTCAATGATTTGAGAAATTTCTTCTTGTTCAAGGGCTTCGTTTTCGATATCGGGCAAACTACCTTCTAAAGAACGTAAAGTACGTGCCAAACTAGAAATAGTGTATTGCTGTGTCATGTTATTGTTCACTTAATTGACTGATTAAAGCCTTAAATATTTTTTTTAAATTGTTTTTAGTTGTTCGGAATTCAGAACTCTGCACAAGCTTTTCACAATCTTCAAGCAGCACCGTCTCTTGCGGTAAATACAAGCTTTGATTCATTTCTATTTGTATCGCATGCACATTACTGGCTAAACCGTAATGATGCGTAATATAACCACCTTTGTACGGGGCATTCTTTTGAGACGAAAGATTCTGTTGAGCAAACTCTTGTTCAACCGTTTCAAGCCAGTGTCTTGAACAACTTCTATTATCACGATTGCCTAGGTAAATATCCTTATCTAACTCGTCATGAATCAAAGTGGCATGCTTGGCAATACTGTGCAAATCAAATAAATACACTTCGCCACGGGTGTTTATTACCTCTTGCAATAAATCATCCAATGCGGTGTGATAAGGCTCGTGAACAGTTTTTTTATAAAATTCAATCTTATCGTCACTTGGATAAGATGAAAAAATTGGCTCGCCTTGAAAATCTTTATCAGAGACTAACTTAGTTTCAAAACGCCCTGGATAGAGTTCTAGAGGAACCGGTGAACGGTTAAGATCAACCACGTAGCGACTGTAATTTGCAGAGATGACGCTTATGCCTAGTTCTGGCAAAAAGTCATAGAGTTCATGCAAAAACCAATCGGTCATAGGCAATTGAGCCACTTTTGAGGAAGCAAATAGTGCTTGTATATCTTGTGGCACAAAGGTTCCCGTATGAGGAATACTTGCAACAATAGCTTGTCTTGGCTGGGTTGGCTTACTTATATTAAATGAGTGCATTGATTCAATAAGATAAACGACTTAAGGCATCTTTAAGCTTTGCATGGTTTCAGCAAAGCTTAAACTGACTTCCTCAGAGTACCTATGGGCATTATCAAAAATAACCTGCTCGCCTCCCACATAGACTTCTTTTATCAAATCTCTAGCGCCACCAATAACCGCCGCGTCAAGCAATTTGTCGACTGGTAAACCATTCAAAGGGGCTCTAGCAGTATCCAGCACAACTAAATCGGCATGATGTCCTATTTGAATCTCACCTACAGTAAATTGTACCGCCTTAGCTCCAGTTTTTGCTGCCATTGTCCACATATTTTGACCCAAGCCCTGAGTGTTTGCTAAACGTGAACGCTTTCTTGATATGAGTCTTTGTGCGTATTCTAGTAAACGCAGTTCGCCAAGCACATCGATTCTTGTATTGCTATCAGAACCAATCGCATAACGGCCACCAGCCTTTACAAACTGAGAGGCTGGAAAAACCCCATCACCAAGATAAGCCTCAGTAAAAGGCGTTAAAATCACTTGAGCATTAGACCTTGCTAAGAGATCCATCTCTCGCCCATTAATATGCGTTGAGTGCACCAAATTCCACTGCGAAGTTAATGCCATTGTATCGGCTAACAGTTGCACTGGAGATTTTTGATGAGCGGCCAAACAATCTTGAACTTCTTGTTTCTGCTCCGCAATATGAATGTGAATAGGGAATTTTTTACCCAAAATTGCTCCAGCGTATTTAACTAATTTTGGGAAATGTTCAATAGGTACAGCACGCAAAGAGTGCGGTGCGATTCCAGTTGCTGTATGTTTTCTGCAATGCTCTAGTAATTTACAATATTGAGACAAACTAGCGGTTACAAACCTAAAATGTTCTGGCTGTGCAGGAATAGAAAAGCCACCACGCATATATAAGACAGGCAGTATACGTAATCGAATTCCTGTGTCTCGAGCAGCCAACATCACTGCATCTGCCATCGCAAAAGTTGCTCGCCCCTCTTGATCATGATGTAAATAATGAAACTCAGCTACACTGGTATAACCAGCCTGCAGCATCTCCATAAAAGCTTGACGAGCAATATTATAAAGTTGTTCAGCGTTTAATTGATTCGCCAATGCGTACATGTTTTCACGCCAAGACCAAAAACTATCGTCTTTATTAGTTTGGCTTTGATTTTCTCCGAAGCCAGTTAGAGCTCTTTGAAATGTATGGCTATGAGCATTAGGCATTCCGGGTACTGCCAAGCCTTTTTTACATTGGTTAGCTTCGGTAGGAATGATTTTAATAATGCGCCCATCGGCGTCAAACTCAATGGCCTGATGGTGGCGAATTTCATTGCCGCATAAAACATATTCAAACTTAAGCGATTGAGTCATACCGTATTACTTTATGTGTGTTTATAATGTAGCAGTACTTACAAAATACTTTAGGTAATCCAAAGCTTTAACCCATACTCACAACATTGAGAATTTAAATGAATGATTTAGTTATACATAATGCTAGATTGTACCCGATGTCACATAATTGTGAACGTTCTACAGCCAATCAAATAGCCATTTTAAATGGAAAAATCAATGAAATAAGCGATAAGGGTAAAACTGGCCTTCTTCCAGCTAAAGAATACTATGATGCAGAAGGTGCTTGTCTTTTACCTGGTTTAGTTGATTGTCATACACATATTGTTTTTAGTGGCGACAGATCACACGAACATACGATGAGAATAACAGGCGCTAGTTATGCTGATATTCATGCTGCGGGTGGTGGTATACATGCCAGCGTAAAAGCTGTAAGTGCGGTTAGTGTAGATGAGCTGATTAGACAGAGTCTGCCACGTATTCAAAACCTCCAATCTGAAGGCGTAACTACTATAGAAATCAAGAGTGGATACGGATTAAATTTAGAAAATGAAATTAAAATGCTACGAGCAATTCGCAAGATAAATAAACTTCTTGCGCTTAATGTAGTCAGCACCTTTTTAGGTGCCCATACTATTCCAAAAGAACTGACTGAACAAGAATATCTAAACGATGTTATTACTAATATGTTGCCAAACATTGCCGCTGAAGACCTTGCAGATGCAGTAGATATATTCAATGAACATATTGCTTTTAGTAATGAGTCCATGCAAAAGTTATTTACAGCAGCAAAAAAATATAATTTAAAGACCCGAGTTCACGCAGAGCAATTATCCAATCAGCGAGCTGCGGCCTTCGCATCTGAATTAGGTGCTTTATCAGCAGACCATTTAGAGTATCTAGAAGAACATGGCGCCAAAGCTATGGCAAAAAACAAAACAATTGCTGTGCTATTACCCAGTGCTTTTTATTTCTTACAAGAAACCAAAAAACCACCTATTGATTTATTACGCAAACATAAAGTTGCTATGGCGGTCGCAACCGACACTAATCCTGGCACAGCTCCAATCCCAAGTATTCTTACTGCCTTACATTTAAGTGTGCATCTTTTTAACTTAAGCCCCGAAGAAGCCCTAATGGGCATCACATTAAATGCTGCCAAGGCCTTGGGCTTAGACTCACATTGTGGCAGTTTAGAAATAGGCAAACAAGCAGATATGACCCTCTGGGACATACCAAATCCAGATTTTCTATGCTATCAACTAGGTGGAATATACCCTAAAAATGTATGGTTTAAAGGTAATGCAAGAAGTAATTAAGCCTTTCTGAGGACAGAAATATCATCAATTTTTCTTAAGGGTTTGTTACTGTACAATTTGCTATAATCTTAAAAATTATAAAAATGGGTTTAATTAGTATGAACGAGCTAGGCCAAATTTTATTTAAACAAGTAATTGATCATAATGACTCTGGAATTATTATCACTGAGAACCTAGCTTCAGATTGGGCTATCTGCTATGTGAATAAAGCATTTTGTGAAATCACTGGTTACGATGAAACTGAAGTCATTGGTAAAAACCCAAGATTTTTGCAAGGCGAGGACGACGATCAAGCGGCTCTTAAAGATCTACACAAAGCCCTAAATCAAAAAACAAGCTGTGTTGTTACTTTAAGAAATTACACTAAGGATGGTGAGGCGTTTTGGAATCGTTTAACCGTTAGACCATTACATTCTGAGAGCGGCGAAATTACTCATTATGTTGGCAGCATGGAGAACTTAGGCAATATAAGTGAAAATGATTTGGCTCGCACACAACGTAAAGCTAATCGTGTAATAAGCCAGCGAGACCAACAAACCGGAATATACAAACAAGAATATTTTGAAACTCAATACCTAAGAGCTTGGAATATTTGGCTACGCGAAGAGCGTGAAATTTCTTTAGCCATATTCACTCCTGATAATTTTGATATCTATACCAAAACGTTTGGACCTGCAGCTGCTGAGTCGGCTTTAAGGAGAATTGCTTACATTATTAACACCACTTTAAAGAGAGCAAGCGACACAGTTGCCCGCTATCAAGATAATAGTATTATTTCTCTAATGCTTGGAAACTTTACGGATGAAAACCAACATCACTTAATTAATATAGCAAACAAAGTTTTGGATTTATCGATCCACCACCCTCACTCACCAGATGAGAAATTCTTAAGCGTAAGCTTAACGACGGTCGCTATAAAACCAACCGTAAAAATAGAACCAGTGGATGTGATTAATTTTTTACTAGATAAACATGAACGTCACTTTGCGAGTAGTAATACTCGCCAATTCATAAATTTTGCCGATAAAAAATAGCCATGCCAACTGCTATACATAAAAAAGTTCGCGAATGTCATGCTGGCACTCACGCTCAAGCTATTGCAAAACTGCAATCGGGTTGGTTAGTTATGGGCGATGTGCAGTTTTTACCGGGTTATTGTTTAATATTGGCCGATCCAGTGGTGGACGATTTAAATGCAATGGATACTGAAACGCGTGCCGTCTTTCATAAAGAAATGGGCTTAGTTGGTGATGCTTTGCTAGCTATAACTAATGCCAAGAGAATTAACTATGAAATTCTAGGCAACCTTGAACCCGCTCTGCATGGTCACATATTTCCTCGCTACGACAATGAAGCCGAGGAATTAAAAACTAAGCCAGTGTGGTTTTATGATTGGGAAAATGCCCGTCCCTTTGATTTAGCAATTGATCAACCTTTAATGGATAAGATTAAAAATTATCTAATTCAACACAATATTATATCTGCAGAATAAATGTATCCTCCAAAACACCATATAGAAACTGATGTAAATAAAATTCATCGAGTCATTCAAGCCTATCCTTTTGCAACTTTGATTTCAAAAACAGAGGATGATGTTCTTATAACTCAGTTGCCATTAATTTTAGATACTCAACGTGGAAAATATGGGGTTTTAGTCGGACATATTGATAAAAATAATCCTCAGTCCAAACTATTCGATGCACAAAAAATTAGCGTCATCTTCCAAGGTCCAGATTGTTATATATCTCCTAAGGTTTATGCTTCATCACAGCTCCCAACTTGGAATTACATTACAGTAGAACTCAAGGGTATGACTAAGACATTAAAGACTAATGCCGAAATTTTGGATTCTATTGAAAATATGACAAGATTTTTAGAAACCAGCGCTGAACCCTACTCTCTCAATCGGGAAGAAAAACGTATTCAATCCTTAATTGATTACATTCTAGGGTTCGAAATCACAATAGAGAGCTTAATTGGACGCTTTAAATTATCACAAGATAAAAGCGCACAAGATATGCAACTTGCCAAAGAAAAACTTATACAAAGAAGTACCCACTCGCCCGCCGATCTTATTAACTCACTTTTAATAAAATAATTAACCATGAACATAGAAATACTCATCGCTGACTACCACAATCCTCAACATGCAAAAGATATTGGTTTTTTGCTTAATGAATACGCCAAAGATCCCATGGGGGCTAATGCCCCTTTAGATGAAGGCATACAAGAAAAAGTCGCTGGTGAATTAGCAAAACAAGTTGGTGCCTTTAGCGTGCTGGCTTATGTGGATAACAAACCGGCTGGATTGGTTAATAACTTACAAACTTTTTCCAGTTTTAAATGCAAACCTATAATTAATATTCATGATGTTGGCGTAGCTAAAGAATTTCGTGGATTAAAAATCAGTACAAAAATGTTAGAAAAAGTTGAAGAAGTTGCTAAGCAACGCGGCTGCTGCAAACTCACATTGGAAGTTCTGTCAATGAATACTCCAGCCAAAAGCTCGTACAAAAAATTTGGTTTTGAAGGTTATGAGCTTGACCCAAAAATGGGCAAAGCTGAATTCTGGGAAAAAGGGCTTTGATAGCATTGTTTAGGCCTAGACAGGTTTTCAAGTACCTCGCAAACTCAATTTAAAGAAATAAGCCTTTATTAGTGCTTCTAAAGCGCATTTGTGGCATAGTGCGCAGCTTAATTTTAGCTTATTGAATTCTCATTCAATACAGTCAAACAACTCATTTCATGTTGGCTTTTCGTCAATATAGCGTAAATCAGGATAAATACCGTGTTAGCAACCTCTAATATCACCATGCAATTCGGGGATAAACCCCTTTTTGAGAACGTTTCTGTCAAATTCGGCGAAGGCAACCGCTATGGCTTAATTGGCGCAAATGGCTGTGGTAAATCCACTTTCATGAAAATTCTTGGGGGAGATTTAGAGCCAACAGCAGGCAATGTATCTAAAGGCCCTCATGAACGCATTGGCAAACTAAGCCAAGATCAGTTTGCTTACGAAGAATACAGCGTTATTGATACCGTTATTATGGGACATGTCGAACTTTGGGCAGTCAAGTCTGAACGTGACGCCATTTACGATAATCCCAATATGACCGAAGCCGATGGTATGCGAGCGGCAGAATTAGAGTCTGAGTTTGCCGAAATGGATGGCTATACAGCGGAAGCTCGTGCAGGTGAATTGCTTTTAGCGGTAGGCATTCCTGAAGAACAACATTACGGCCCAATGAGTGAAGTTGCCCCAGGTTGGAAACTAAGAGTTCTATTAACGCAGGTACTTTTTTCAGAACCAGACATTATGCTCTTGGATGAACCAACCAATAACTTGGACATTCATACCATTCAATGGCTTGAAGAGGTTTTACGTGCACGTAACTGCACCATGATTATTATTTCGCATGATAGACATTTCTTAAACAGCGTGTGCACACATATGGCTGACTTAGACTATGGTGCCATTAATTTATACCCTGGCAATTATGATCAGTATATGACGGCATCAACTCAAGCTAGAGAGCAAATGCAATCAGATAATGCTAAGAAAAAAGCACAAATTGCTGAGCTAAAAGCCTTTGTAAGTCGTTTCTCGGCTAATGCATCAAAATCTAAACAAGCCACTTCTCGTGCTAAACAAATTGATAAAATTGTTCTAGCTGACATTAAACCATCTAGTCGTAAAAGCCCTTACATCCGTTTTGAGCAGGAGAAAAAACTTTTCCGTATGGCTCTAGAGGTTGAAGGCTTGGCAAAAAGTTTTGAAGAAGAACTATTCAAAAACTTGAATCTTAATATTGAAGTGGGTGAACGCATAGCTATTATTGGTGAAAACGGTATTGGCAAAACCACACTGATGCGTTGCCTTTATGGTGACCTAGAGGCCAATGCAGGGACCATTAAATGGTCAGAAAATTCCAATATTGGTTACTATGCTCAGGATCATGCACATGAATTTGAAAAGAATTTACATGTGTTTGAATGGATGGAGCAATGGGGTAAAGTGACAGATGACGAACAGAGTATTCGCTCTGTATTAGGTCGACTGCTCTTTAGTCAGAATGATATCGAAAAGAAAGTACAAGTTCTGTCGGGTGGTGAACAAGGTCGCATGATTTTTGGTAAGTTAATGTTACAAACCCCAAATATTTTATTACTGGATGAACCAACCAACCACTTAGATATGGAATCTATTGAGTCATTAAACTTGGCTCTAGAAAACTACGAAGGCACTTTAATCTTTATCAGTCACGATAGAGAATTTGTTTCATCTCTAGCTACCCGAATTATTGAGTTAACCCCGACTGGGATCAATGATTACCATGGCACTTATGATGAATACCTTGCGAGACAAGGAGCCTGAAATCATTCTGATTAAAAAAAGCCGATGTTAACATCGGCTTTTTTTTGCTTACTCTACTTTCACTTACAAGCGATTTCCAAAAATATCTAATTCAATCACTTCACCACCAGCAAACTCTTTAACCTCGTTAAACTGGGTGGCTTTATCACCAACAATCAGATAGATCATCTCTGACTCATCAAGGTATTTAGTGGCTGTTGATTTGAAGTCTGCTAAATTCATGGCAACGAGTTCTTTTTGATCTTGTTCTACATAGTTAAGAGCTTTAGCGTACTTACTAATTTGCCTGAGAGTTCCGAGTTTAGCGTTTAAACTTTCAAAAGCACTGGTGTTTCTTTTTACCAATTTTTGCTTTGTTGTTTCAACATCTTTCTCAGTAAAATTTTGTGCATAGTTCGCTAGCATTTCACGAATAATCTCTAATGAAGCCTTGGTAGCATTAGCTCTAACACTTCCACGTGCAGTAAACGCCTGAGTCTCCAATCCACGAGCTATGCCAGAATACATACCATAGGTATACCCCTTTTCAATTCTTAAGGTCTGGAATAAATCGCCACTACTACCCCCACCTAATTTATCGTTGCTGAAGTCCAGTCGATTAGCATCAGCATTTAAAGAATTAAGAGCCAGTTTTCCTATTCGTAAGACACTTTGCTTACTATTTGGCACATCAATAAAAAAGACAGTTCCAGCATTGGTTTGAGGTGGAATTTCAAACTTTGGAAGTGCAATAGCCTTACCCTCCCACTTTGAACTTAGGGCATTTAAGGCTTTTATTGCACGTTTTTCAGTGATGTCACCCACTATATGTATACGAGCATTAGCTGGCGACAAATTCATATAAGCCGTTTTTAGGTCATCCAAAGTGATATTAGAAACGGTTTTTAAAGTACCACTAACCGGCAACCCATTAGGATGAACTTCCCCATAAATTAACCGATTAAAGGTAAAAGCAGCTATCGCATTAGGATTTGCCTCACGTCCTTTTAAGCTCGTTTTCATTGCTGAAACTAAACGTTCGTATTCAGCTTCATCCCAACGTGGCTGTAAAAGAATTTCTTGAACCAAAGCCACAGTTTTTTCAAAGTTCCTCGCTAAGGATGTGGCATTAATAACTATTTCTTCAGCACCAGTATTGATGGATATACCTGAGCCTAATAAGCCAATAGCTTCTTCTAATTCGGCAGGCGTTTTATTAGCGGTTCCCTCCATGAGTAAATCCGCAAGCAAATTTGAAGTACCTTTTTTACTTATATTATCCAGCCATGCGCCACCTTTGATAGTAATATCAAAAGCAATGAGCGGAACCTCGGTGTTTTTAATTCCCAAAACTGGAACCGAGTTTTCTAAAGTTGCTTGCCAAATAGCTGGGGTTTTTAGTAAAGGCAACTCACCAAATTCTGGCTCTGACCTATCATGCTTAGTTTTAGTTTTTTCATATACCGCTAGATCACCTGCACTGACTTCTTCACTGGCTGCACCAGCTTTTACTTCTTCTATCCAAACAGTAGCAAGTTCAGAACCATCCAAGGCTAATTGTTTTTGATCCTTTGGCACAAAACTTGTTATCACCGAATACTTATTTTTGATGTAAGTTTCATAAACACGCATCACGTCCGCTGCAGACACGGCTTGTAATAATTTTGCTTGTTTCACCGCATATGCAGGATCACCACTGAATTCGTTATCTGATGCTAATTGATTGGATTTTCTTAAGATAGTAGAAAAACCGCCGTACAAATTAGTTTCTTGCTCTGCCTTGATGCGTTCTAAATCACTTAAGGAAACACCCTTTTTTTCGAAGTCTTTTAAACCAGTCTGCAAAGCTTGATGTACTTCATCCAAATCAACTCCAGCATTAGCACGAATCCTAAAAACAAATTCACCCGCTATTTCACTGCTGTTATTGTATGAACTGATACTAGGCGCCAGTTTTTTTGTTTCTACAATTTCTTGGTATAAAGGTGCTTTTTTACTATTACTAAGCAATTGTCCCAGCAAGATTAATGCTTGTTCATCTGGGTGGTAAGATTCAACACTAGGAAAGGTTAAGCGCAACTCGGGAAGCTTGGCAAAATTGTCTTCAAAATATAATGATTTTGTTTGCTCAAGCCTTACCGGCATAGGGTTTGGTTTAGCGACCTCTTTGCCTCTTTTAATTTCACCGAACCATAATTCGACTTTCTTCTTAGTTTCTTCTATATCGATATCGCCAGCAATAGCTAAAGTAGCATTATTTGGACCGTAAAAATCGGCATAGAACTCTTTAACATCTTCCAAGGTAGCCGCCTGTAGATCCGGTAAAGCTCCAATCACCGTCCAACTGTAAGGATGCCCTTGAGGATAAAGATTCTTACGAATAATCTCGCCTGTATATCCATACGGAGCATTATCAACCCGTTGACGTTTTTCATTTTTTACTACTTGCTTTTCTCGCTCTAAGGCCTCAGTTGTAACCGTATTAATCATATAGCCCATTCGATCACTATCAATCCACAAAATTTTATCAAAAGCGTCCTTGGGAACTTGCTCAAAGTAAATGGTTCCATCACTCCAGGTGCCTCCATTCCGCGTACCACCCCACTCAGGAATCGCTTTTCGGTTCCAACCTCGAGGAACATTTTCAGAATCATTAAATGCCATGTGCTCAAAGAAATGTGCAAAACCCGTACGTCCAGGTTTTTCTCGATTACTACCAGCATGTACTACGGTGGTTAGTGCCACAATAGGATCAGACTTATCAACATGTAAAACCACTTCCAAACCGTTCTCTAAAGTGAATTTTTCATATTCAATTGAGAACTCACTTTTTTCACTCGTTTCAAATGAACTGCTTGAAGTCCCTACACAAGATATTAAAATAAAAAAACTGAATATAAGCAAAACTCTAATGATTTTCATACTGGCCCCGTAGCGCTTGAAGATTCTTCTAAGTCTAGCCCAAAGACACGCAGTTTTGAAGAAGATAATGTATTTTGCTAAGCATCTAGTTATGATGGAGACTTAAAAGATGAGGCTAGACAATTATGAAAAATTCGCTTTTCGTAACATTAACTATGTTTCTTTTCAGTGTTTCGGTTTGCAGTTGCTCTGCGGCAGAATCACAAGACATTGTAAAAACGACTCGTGCAAACCCAGAAACGCCAATTAGCTGTGGAACTGATGGAGCTTGGCTTCAAGTTTTAGGTTCTGGCGGTCCAGAGATTAATGATAAAAGAGCCTCTTCGGCTTATCTCATTTGGCTAAACGGCGAGTCAAGAATATTGGTAGATGCCGGTTCAGGAGCGGCCTACAATTTTGAGCAAGCCGGTGGTGACTTTTCTACTATAGATACTATTCTGTTAACGCATTTACATGTAGATCACAGTGCTGACTTACCCGCATTTATCAAAGGGTCATACTTTATACAGCGTTCGAACCATTTACCTATAGTTGGCCCAGACGGCAACTCAACCATGCCAGCAACAGATGAATACATTCAACGATTATTTAATGAAACGTCTGGAGCCTATAAATACTTAGGTGATTATCTAGAGGATTCTGATAAACAATCGGATTATAAAGTCTCCGCAATAGTTTATCAGTCTGCATTTAAAACCAAGGATAATAAAATCAATATCAGTGCTACGCCAGTAACTCATGGGCCGATTCCTGCTTTAGCCTGGAGACTCGATATTGGAAATAAATCGATTGTCTTTAGTGGTGATATGGGTAGAGGTGATGAAAGCTTTATTAATCTATTAAAAAACACTGACTATTTTGTGGCTCACAATGCTATCCCTCAAAGCGCTACAGGTTTTGTAAGAAATCTTCACATGGCGCCGGATCGTATTGGGGAATACGCCAAAGCTGGCAATGTTAAAAACCTAATCATTTCGCATAGGATGAATCGCACTTTGGGCAAGGAAGTACAGACACTTGAAGAAATTAACAAAACTTACACTGGTCCGGTTTCATTTGCCAATGATTTAGATTGTTTTGAACTCAAATAAAACCTGAGACGATAATCAATCTATCCATGTCCTTGCATTTCTAAACATTCTCATCCAAGGTGAGAACTCACCCCATTCTTGTTCATGTTGTTTAGACACCGATGACATCTGAATGGTTCTAAACACACGTTCAGGGTGTGGCATCATAATCGTTGCCCTACCATCTACCGTGGTCAGTGAAGTAATTCCCTGCGGTGAACCGTTTGGATTATGCGGATAAGCATCATTTAGTTGATGGCTATTATCAACATAACGTAGAGATATAAGGTTTTGAGCCTCGTCTAAGTGAGCGGCATCTTTAAAACTTGCCCTACCTTCACCATGCGAAGTAACCACTGGAATCACTGAGCCCTGCATATCTTGTAAAAGAATTGAGTTAGTATTTTCCACTCTTACTTGTGAGTAGCGTGCCTCGTATTGTTCAGAACGATTAGTTAAGAATCGTGGCCACAGCTCAGCACCAGGAATAATCTCACGTAGGTTAGACATCATTTGACAGCCATTACACACACCCAAAGAAAATGTATCTTGGCGCGTAAAGAACTCGGCAAATTCATCTCTGGCCTGATTATTAAAAAGAATGGTTTTCGCCCAACCTTCGCCAGCACCAAGAACATCCCCATAAGAAAAACCACCACAAGCAATCATGCCTTTAAAGTCGGCTAACTTATGGCGCCCTTGTAAAATATCCGTCATATGCACATCGTAGGTTTTAAAGCCTGCGATATCAAAAGCGGCTGCCATTTCTACCTGACTATTCACACCTTGTTCTCGCAAAATAGCTAACTTAGGTTTTGCATTCAAATTAAGGTAAGGGGCAGAAACATCTTCAGCAACATCAAACGAAATCACTGGATGTATACCTGGGTCATTCACATCCAATAAACGATCATACTATTCCTGTGCACAGGCTGGGTTGTCTCGTAAACTTTGCATGTGATAACTGGTTTCCGACCATAAGCGATGTAAGCTTGAACGTTCATCACTAAATATCACTTTATTGTTACGAGCAATAGAAACTCTATTTCCAGCAACCGGAACTCCTATAACATTCAGGCATTCAAGAATATCTAAGTCAGCAAATACGGCTTGTACTTTGTCTAAGTCACTATTGCGTACTTGAATAACCGCTCCTAATTCTTCAGTGAATAAAGCACTGATTGCATCCGAGTTTGAATAATCTAAAGATATCTCTAAGCCACAACGAGAAGCAAAAGCCATTTCAGTAAGCGTAGCTAGTAAACCACCATCAGACCGGTCGTGGTAGGCCAATAGTAAATCTTGTGCAATTAAACTTTGAATAGCTGCAAACACACTGGCTAAGATTGCCGGGTTATCAACATCAGGCGTAACATCACCGGTTTGCTTATAAACTTGAGTAAGAATTGAGGCCCCCAAACGATCACGACCTTCAGCCACATCAATGAGCAGTAAACCAGATTCTTCACTCAGGTCTAATTCTGGTGTTAAGGTTTTTCTAACATCTTTAACAGGAGCAAAACCAGAGACAATTAATGATAACGGTGCAACCACTTCATGTTCTGTTCCTGCTTGTTCCCACTTTGTTCGCATAGACAAAGAATCTTTACCCACTGGAATAGCAACACCTAATGCCGGGCATAGTTCTTCGCCTACCGCTTTAACGGTATCAAATAATGCCGCGTCTTCACCTGGATAACCACAGGCCGCCATCCAGTTTGCTGACAGCTTAATATTTCCAATTGGGCCAATATCTGCTGCCGCCATATTTAATAATGTTTCACCAATGGCCATACGGCCTGAGGCAGGAGCATTCAGACTAGCAATAGGCGTACGCTCACCCATTGCCATAGCTTCGCCGCTAAAGCCGGATAAGGCACTGCTTGTTACTGCAACATCAGCCACCGGAACTTGCCACGGGCCAACCATCTGATCTCTTGCCGTATGACCCATAACGGCTCTGTCGCCGATAGTCACTAGAAAGGTTTTATCACCTACGGTTGGATTACGCAAAACTCGGCTAACCGCATCTTTTAAATCAATCTCACTGGTGTCAAACTCTTGTGGCTCATAGCTTGCATGTTCAACTACTCGCGTCATTTTTGGCGCTTTACCTAACAGCACTTCCATAGGCATATCTACTGGCGAATTTCCAAAAAGCTTGTCGTTAATAATTAACTGCTTGTCTTCGGTTAAATCGCCAACCACACAATATAAGGCTCGTTCACGTTTACATATAGCCTCGAATTCTGCAATTCGGCTAGGCTCGACACAAAGCACGAAACGCTCTTGGGCTTCATTACACCAAATCTCCATTGGCGACATACCCGGCTCATCGTTAAGAACATTACGCAGCTCGATAACACCACCATGATCTGAATGATCAATTAATTCTGGTAAGGCATTAGAAATACCTCCAGCCCCCACGTCATGAATCAAAGCAATGGGACTGTTCTCACCCATTTGCCAACAACGATCAATCACTTCTTGTGCTCGACGTTGCATTTCAGGGTTGCCACGTTGAACTGAAGCAAAATCTAACTCTTCATTAGAACTACCACTGGCCATGGACGACGCAGCACCACCACCAAGACCAATCAACATAGCAGGTCCACCAAGAACCACCAATTTAAGTCCAGGATGCACGTCAGGTTTCACCGCATGCTCAGCTTTAATATTACCCATTCCACCAGCAATCATTATTGGCTTGTGATAACCGCGCTGCATTTCACCACCATTTGGCTTTGGCGCAGTTTGTTCATAACTTCTGAAATAACCCGTTAAATTTGGTCTGCCAAATTCATTATTAAATGCCGCACCACCAATTGGACCCTCAAGCATAATGTCCAATGCTGAAGCGATACGATCTGGTTTTTGTAAAGCATCTTCCCAAGGCTTTGGTGCTTCAGGAATATGTAAATTAGATACTGAGAACCCACTTAAACCAGCTTTGGTTTTTGCACCGAGACCGGTTGCGGCTTCATCACGGATTTCACCACCATTACCTGTAGCCGCTCCAGGATGAGGAGAAATTGCCGTAGGATGATTATGCGTTTCAACTTTAATCATAATGTGTGCATCTTCTTGATGCCATTTATAATCGCCAGCCATTTCGGTTGGGTAAAAACGTTTAGTGTTATAGCCTTCAATTACAGCCGCGTTATCCGAATAAGCTGATAAAACTCCATCGGGATGATGGGCATGTGTATTACGAATCATGGAAAACAAAGATTTTTCTTGTTCTTCTCCATCTACAACCCAATCGGCATTAAATATTTTATGTCTACAATGCTCAGAGTTGGCTTGTGCAAACATCATTAACTCAGCATCACTAGGATTACGTTTGAGTTTAGTAAAGTTTTCAACTAAATAATCAATTTCATCTTCTGATAATGCCAAGCCCAAACTCGTATTCGCTTCGACCAGTTTTTCACGACCACCTTCTAAGATATCCACGTTTTGTAACTGACGAGGTTTAGCCGTACTAAACAACTTAACAGACTCGTTCAGATCAAAAAATACGGTTTCTGTCATGCGGTCATGTAAAACAGGTGCCAACTCAGCTAAATCATCGTTTGAAAGTCCTTTGCTAGCCTTTATTTCAAATGCTATACCTCTTTCAAGACGCTTAACTTTATCTAAGCTCGTATTTTTTGCAATATCAGTCGCCTTACTTGCCCAAGGTGAAATACTTCCAATTCTTGGGAAAACCCAAAGATTAGCATCTAGCTCAGCAACTTCAGATTCACCATAAGTCAATAATGCTCTTAGCGTTTCTAATTCATGCGAATCCAAATCTATTTTGGTATCAGCCAAATGTACAAAACGAGAAGTCACACTTTGAATACTTGGATTGATTACTTGTAATTGCTTAAGTAATTTTTGAATGCGGAAATCAGAATAGGCTGACGTGCCAAGTAAAGTAATCATGCTTAACCTTGGGTTAAATTTATTTAAATAATTTTGAGCTAACGGATGAATTACAGTATCAATTTATCCATTACTTGTTGGGGTATATATGGGAGAAGGAAAACGCGTTACATTATCTCCTTCAGCTTTACTAATTTTACTCACACCACGTTTTTCAACTTCGTCAATACGAATAACATTGTGTAACGGAATGTAAGAACGCAACACTCCGGTAAATTCTGTTTTGAGTTTTTCTTCAGATGGATCAACTACTAAACTGGTGTTTTCACCAAAAACCATCTGCTCAACTTCAAGAAAACCAAACAATCCACCTTCGCTAATCTCGCGCGCATAAATCTCATAAACCTTGGCCTGGCTCATAAAAATCACTTTAAATAATGACTCAGTTTTAGCGTTCATAATGCTTTGGATACTGGTTGAAAAGAAGCACATTTTACCTTATGACGTGGTTCACTGCAGTGCGACTCAGCTTGTGCTACATTCTGCTTGATGAAAGCTGAGACAAATCAATATTGGCGGGCTTTCAAGCTAGTCGCTATTGTTAGCTTTTTTGTAGGCCTAAGCGCTAGTTTGACTACTTGCTCGCCAAGTATAAGCCCTATCGATGAAATTCTAGCCACTGGAGAGATTCGTGTAGTCACGCGCGAAAACCCGGCTACCTACACTTTCAATAATGGGCAAGCCACAGGTTTTGAGTATGATTTAGCAAAAAAATTTGCTGAGTACTTAGACGTTGAATTAAACATTTACAGTAGCTCAGTATCACAAGCTTTACAAGATATTGAAAATGGTCGCGCTCATATAGCCGCTGCTGGTTTAAGTATTACTGAGGCACGAAAATTAGATGTTGATTTTGGGCCAGATTACCAAGAAGTCACTCAACAACTGATTGGACGCCGCGATAAAAAACAACCTAAAGACCTTAGCGACTTACCGGATTTTAAAATTGCAGTTCTTGCCGATAGCAGTCATCTCGAACGCCTGATTCAATTGCAAGCAAATTTTCCGGATTTAGAATGGGATACACAAAATGCAGACAGCACCATTGAGCTTATGCAAAGCGTAAAAAATGGCGATATTGAACTTACCATTGTTGACTCAAATGAATTTGCCGTAACACAACGTTACTTCCCTAAACTCAGCTCTCTGATTGAACTCAGCGAAATACAAAGAATAGCTTGGGCGATGCCTCAACATTCTCCTAGCTTACAAAAAGAGATTAATACTTTTTTTACCACATTAGAATCCAGCGGTGAATTAGATCAACTCAAAGAATTACACTTTGGTTATATCAACAGTTTTGATTATTTTGAAGTAACTAACTTCAAGAAAGACTACGAAAATCGCTTTCCAGAGTTTCGTAATTTTTTCTTACAAGCTGGAATAGACTATGGCATTGATTGGAAATTGTTAGCTGCCGTCTCATATCAAGAATCGCATTGGCGAAAAAACGCGGTTTCTCCTACAGGTGTAAAAGGCTTAATGATGCTTACAAAAAACACCGCTGCAGAAATGAATGTAACAGACCGCAAAGATCCTCAACAGAGCATTGATGGAGGTGCACGTTACCTATTAAAAATGCAAGCAAAAATACCGCAACGTATCCAGTTTCCGGATCGCCTATGGTTTGCGCTTGCTGGATATAACGTGGGCTTTGGGCATTTAGAGGATGCTAGGATATTAACTCAACGTGCAGGGAAAAATGCTGATTTATGGAGTGATGTGCGTGAATATCTACCTTTACTTTCAGAAAAAAAATATTACTCAACCTTGCGCTTTGGAAAAGCACGCGGCAGTGAGCCCGTTAAATATGTAGAGAATATTCGCGATTATCACGATTTGTTAATTTGGCTAACTCGTAATGAAAACATGCCAACCATTGATGACGAAGAACTATCAGAGCCTGACGATGAAACCTTATTTCAACGTCTAGAAAAACTAAAGCCCAACGTCATTAAAAGCCTAAATTTATAAACGTAATGTGTGCAAAATTACTCTGAATAGCTAATACGATATATTTTATTCGCCGAATCATCTGACACCAACATAGAACCATCAGGCATGATCAATACGTCATTTGGCCTGCCTAATACTTCTTTTTTATTATCAGATAACCATCCCTTAGCAAACACACTTTGCTTAGAAACATTACCTTGCTCATCAAATTCTACCCGTTTAATACGATACCCAATTTTTTCATCGCGATTCCATGAACCATGCTCTGCAATAAAGGCGTTATTTTTATATTCAACAGGAAACATATTTCCTGTATAAAATTTCATTCCTAATGGGGCAACATGTGGCCCAAGTTCAACCTGAGGTTTTACAAAGTCTGCACAAGATTTATCTCCGCCAAACTCTGGATCAAGAACATCATTTGCATGACAATAAGGGTAACCAAAATGCATTCCCGACTCTGGTGCATGATTTAACTCACAATCAGGTGAGTCGTTCCCTAACCAATCGCGTCCATTATCCGTAAACCATAAGTCTTTGGTTTTAGGGTGCCAATCAAAGCCAACTGAATTTCGCACTCCTTTTGAGAAAGTTTCAATTTCACTGCCATCTAAGTTCATACGTTTAATTTCAGCATATCCCGGCTCATCACAAATATTACAGGGGGCTCCTACTGGGACGTACATTTTATTGTCAGGCCCAATCCCAAGATATTTCCAGCCATGGTGTTCATCGCTAGGAAAAGCATCGGTGATAACAATAGGACTAGGTGGCGACTCTAAATTATTTTCTATATCATCAAAGCGGAAAATTGTATCTACCGCAGCCACATAAAGGCTACCCTTGTGAAAAACCAAGCCCGATGGCATTTTCAGTTCACTGGCAATTAGGTGTATATGCTCTACGACATTATCTTTATCAGCATCCACTAAAGCATAAACATTACCAGCGCTTCGAGAACCAACAAACAGAGTACCTTTTTCGCCCAACGCCATCTGCCTAGCATTTTTTACACCCTCAGCAAATACTTGGATACTAAAGCCATTTGGCAAATCAATGAATTCAATAGATTTTATTGGCTCAACAGTTTTTAAATTTACTGGTTCAGATTTTACTTCTGGCTTGCTGGATGATGTAACATCATTTTTTGTACAGCTAAACAAAACACACAAAATACAAGTCAGTGTGACGCTTTTCGTAAAAATACCATTGGTATATTGCATCGAATTAATTTCCTAAGCATAGTCAAGTTACTAATCTTAAAGGATTTGAAGCAAAAGTTCACACTTTACATATTATTAATATATAGAATTGCAACATGAAAAATCTTAAGATTTCATTGATGGGCTGGATACTCATTGGGCTTACATTAGTAGGCCTTTTGCCGTTTATTATTACGGCATATCAAATCCAATCCGGACGTGAAGCTTTAGTTGATCAAGTACAAGAAACACATCTTGTTTCTGTACTTGCAACAGCCGATAGAATCAGTTCTTACTTTGAACTGCTTAACTCAATTGCTATATCAGCTGCAAAAAATCCTAACTTATATCAAAAGCCAGACTCTATAGCTGCTCAAGAAATTTTAATCGGCTTACTTAGAGCCAATAGTGACGTGCTCGCAGCGAGTATTATTCAAAAAGACTTGGGTGAGATTAAACTGGTTCAATCTGCCCAAAGCAAAGAATACAGGCTTGCCGCCAGAGAGGCATTTAAAAATCTTAATTTAAGCAAATTTCAATTTGTTGAAGCCGACAATAAATCTTGGCTTTTAGTTACTCAAAAGCTTGATCAGGAAAATTTAAGTATTCGTTTATTGGCTAAAAGACAGGCCTTTGAAAAATTTCTACAACCACCTGAGCTTAAAGAAGCCGATTTAGGAGTTTTTACACGTAGTGGGGAAAGAGTAGCTGGCCTACTTGGTACAATTCAAAATTTCCCCGAAGCATTAAGACAACAAATCAGTTCGCCAAACATACGTTCATCAGCAAATAATTTCAATTTTCAAAATGGTTCTAGAGCGGTAGCATCTTTTGCCCAAGTCAATTTAACCGATTGGGTGGTGGTTTCACGTCAACCGGCAAGTAAAGCCGAAAAAGCCACTCAACAATATATTAAACAGGCGCTTATCGCTTTTTCATTTGTCTTTTTAGTGGCTCTAGCTTTTGCCTGGGCAGCTAGAAAAAAAATCATTAAACCCATTCAAGAATTAGTTTCTGCCCAACAGCAATTAGCCGGAATAGATTTAAGTAATGCTGGTGGCAGTGAAATTGAACAATTAAAAATTAGTTTTGCTCAACTTGAACAAAACATAAATGATAGACAAAAACTCAATAAAACGTTTCTTGGTCGTTATCAAGTGATTGACGTTATTGCCAGTGGCGCAATGGGAACGGTGTTTAAAGGCTATGACCCTCGTCTTGAAAGAGATGTAGCGCTTAAAACCATTAAAATTGGCAAAATTAATAGTGAATTTAATCGAGCACAACTTGCTGAACAATTAGTAAAAGAAGCTAAGCTAGTAGCTAAACTTCCGCATCCAAATATTGTGACCGTCTACGATGCGGTTGATGCCGATGAATCCGCACTTGTTGCTATGGAATTTATCAATGGCATGAGTCTTGCCGACTATCTATCAGAACGGAACTCCATGCCGGTAAGCCAAGTCACTGCCCTCGCCATTGGTATGTTGCGCGGTTTAGGTGCGGCGCATAAGGCTGGCATTATTCACCGCGACATTAAACCAGGAAATATTTTAATTGGCTATGATGGCGGAATAAAACTCACTGATTTTGGTATTGCTGATTTACTCTCTCATTCAAGCACAAACGAAACAGGTCACGTTGTTGGAACTCCTGGATATGTTGCTCCTGAGCTGCTTGAAGGTGGAGCTTATTCGGCAGGTTCTGACCTATTTGCAATGGGTGTGCTACTCTACCGTTGTGCTACTCAAGTGAACCCATTTACTGGGAGAACCCTAAAGCAGATTTTACAAAGTACTTTGTCGGATGATCCAAAGCCTCCGAGTTCAGTCAACGAACGCATACCAACCGCATTATCAAATGCAATTTTATATTTATTACAAAAAAATCCACTAACTAGACCTAATGATGCCGACTTAATCGCTGATGCTTTAGAAAAAGAATTTGGTGCTCAAAAATGGGTACCACCTAAAGCCGAAAACTACCCTAGTGGCCCAGATGCAAGTTCAACAGCTGAAACTCGCATGTTACCTGAAACGATTATTCGAAAACATATGAAAAATTTAGAATGAATACTTTAACTTTACAAGCTAATTTACTACGAACATTTCTAGTTGTTGTAGGTTCAATTTTGTGTACTTTTACAGTCAACGCTCAAAACCTTGACCCAGCAACGCAAGAAATTGATGAACAAAAGCAACAAGCTATTATTATCGAACATATAGTACAAGATGGTGACACATTGTCTGGTTTAACTAGACAATACCTAGGAGATGCAAACTTATGGTCATTAAACGCGGAAGTTAATCCTGAAATTGAAAATTTTGACTATCTAAAACCGGGTTCAATGATTCGTATAATTACTGGCTACGAAGCAATAGAACCTGAAGTAGAAGCCGCACAAGCAAAAATTGAAATCATTGCTAATGAAGTCGGCAAAAGCTTACAAAGAAGCGATTGGTTAGATGCAAAAACTGGCGATGAATTGCAACCAAATGATGGCGTAAGAACTCAAGCTGAATCTTCTGCGGTATTAATCTTTGTTGAAGATACTGGTTCCGAATCAAGAATACAGATGAGTGAAAACTCAAGACTATTTATCAGTAATGAAAAACAAGAATCTGGAATCACAAGAAATGAGATTGAAATCGAAAAAGGAGAAGCAGAGTTAAAGATTGATAGCACTGCGGCGGCTGATACAGCTGCTCTCAATGAATTTGAAATTATAATTGGGGAAGTTAGTACAAAACCCAGCTTAGATGCAGCGGGAAAGCTTAGCACTAAGGCGAGATTGGCTAACGGTGACTCATCTCAAATCATGGTGTATTCAGGTAACTCAGAGGTTGAATCTGGGGGAGTCTCGGTTGATGTAGAAAAAGGAATGGGTACGATTGCCAAATCAGGCGAAGCTCCATCCCCTCCTGAAAAACTTCTAGAAGCCTCAACGCTGTCTAGCGAGAATGCTTCAACAGCGATTCTTGGCGAAAACCCCATAGTAAAATGGTCCGCATTAGAGGGCGCTGCGAGTTATAAATTAGAACTGTGTAATGATTCCAGCTGTTCTCAGATTTTTCGCATTGAGCAAGGTTTAACAGAGCCTAGTAGAACATTAAGTGACCTACCCTTGGGTACAACACATTGGCGTGTTTCAGGTATTAGTGCTTCGGGTTTAGATGGCTTTGTATCTGAGACACAAGCAATAACTGTCACTGAACCAGTGCCGGAACCAGAGCCGGAACCGACAAAAATTCCATGGTACATCTGGCTAATTGGCATTCTATATCTGATTTACATTATTAAAACCATTGTTTGGTTTATGTATAATTAAAATATTAATTAATCAGAATGAATAGCGAAACTAATAAATGCCTTGGATATTTTTAAGCCGCAAGCAAACTATTAAAGGCATTACGTTTTTCTGTTTCGTATTTATATTCACTTTTGTTAATCCCCTTGCACAAGAATCCCAGATAGAAGCACCAACCATTAGTGTTGAAAATCCAATTGAAGTAGATTCTCCGGAATTTATTTTATCTTGGGATGCATTAGAAGAAACTAATTTTTATAACTTTGAATTATGCGCCGATGCGGCTTGTGATACAAAAATAAGAGAAATTCCAAAAGCTGGAATGCCTACGGTTACTCTTAAAGATATTGAGAATGGTCAGTATTTTTGGCGAGTTAGTGGCATGGACAGTAATAATCAAAGTGGAAAATACTCAACCCCTCAACCTTTAGTTGTTAGCATTCTTCCAAGTTTAAGCAAAGAAACTTCACCAGTAAATGCAACAGACATTGCAGAGCCAGAACCAAACATTCAAGCTATATTACTGAGCTTACCATGGTATATATATTTAATTATATTAGCGTATTTAGTGTTTATTACAAGGACACTAATTTGGTATATCAATAAATAGGCTTAAGTCTTGTTGTTTAACAATTAATTCTTTATCGGCTTTGGGAAGGGTCTTAATTATGGCTTCAACCTGAGATGCCAGTGAGCGATCACCAATGATTTCTTGAAAAACTAATTGCAAAGGGCCTTTTCCTCGTAAAAACTTAGCTGTTTTTTTGCCCATGCTCTGATGCTCAGTAAATCTTCGCTCAACATCATTACTTATGCCACAATAAAGAGCATTATTTACACATCGAAGTAAATAGACAGACCAAGGCTTTTTTTCTGTTTTCATAAATTCTATTGGACATAAAAAAAGAGAGTATAAACTCTCTTTTTTAACAAGATTAACTTTTATTTCAAGCTAATTCACTAGTGTCCTCAAATTTTGCTAATAATCGATAGAGACTGGTTCGTGAAATGCCAAGTTTTGCAGCAGCCAAAGTATGATTATTACCAGTGCTTTCCAATGCATCCAATATAGCTTTTTTCTCAGCTAACTGTCTAGCCGTACTTAGGTCAACGATATTCGTATCATCCACATTTTCTAAACCAATATCTGACGACAGTATCGCTTTATCTTTAGATAACACAACTGCACGTTTGACTTTATTCATTAATTCACGAATATTTCCTGGCCAACTGTACGACTGCATGGATTGAAAACATTCACTGGCAAAGTATTTTTGCTCTTTACCCACACTAAAACGAGTAAGAAAATGTTCGGCTAATAATGCAATATCAGAAGGATGATCTCGTAGGGCAGGTACTTTTACTGGTATAACATTGATACGATGATAAAGATCTTCTCTAAACCGTCCTTCTTCCACAGCTTGTTTTAAGTTTGTTCCAGCAGCTAAAACGATACAACAATTTATTTCTAGTTCTTGTTTACCACCAAGTCTTTGTATTTTTCGTGTCTCTAAAAATCGTAACAAACTGACTTGTACGCTCATTGGCATATCACTGATTTTATCTAGAAACAAAGTTCCAAAATCTGCCGATTCAATTTTACCAATGGTCCTAGTCTCTGCTCCTGGAAAAGCACCCTTTTCATAACCAAAAAGTTCTTGATGAATTAAACTTTCTGGCATAGAGGCACAGTTAATCGCCACAAAAGGATGTTTACTACGTGAAGACTGTAAATGAAGGTTCCTAGCAACTAGTTCTTTACCTGAACCACTTTCACCCGTTATGAGCACGGTGAGATTCTCATTCGAAACTAATTCGATCATACGTCGAAGTTCACGAATTTGTGGTGACTTCCCAAGAATTTCATCCACACTGGCATCGGTGGTTAATACTCGATGTTGTGAGGTGGTATCGAGTTCTGCTTTTGCAAAAGTCGCCATTCCATAGGCATGTCCAACCGTATCAATAAATCGCTCCGGTATAATTGGAACACGATGATAGTCATAAAAAACTTGACTAAATCGTCTATTTGCATGGCGTTTTAACCAGCCATCATTAGGTATGATTGCAATCCACTTGGTGGAATGTTTAGAAAGTGCGTGATACTCAATGCTTCTCAGCATTTCTTCATCGTCCGAAAAAACGGTGACAACAACAGAATAATTCTCATTTTTAATTGAAGAACTGAATTGATCCACTGTCTCTGCAATATCAACAGACCACGCATTTTTAATTAGTAAACTTTCAACTTTTGCAGTAGTTAGCCCCGTGCCGACTAACAGCACTTTTCCTTTAGTAACAGCTAATTCACTGACATTATTGTGATTCGCTGAGTCCTGTAAATCACTCATTAATACGCCCTTTAGTAATTAGTTTTATGTTTTTTTGTTTGATATCAGACTTTTAAGTTATCTGTACCACGTAACATTTTGTGACAAATTTAACACAATCCATGCATAATTTGGTCTTACACGCATCCTACAGATTATTAAATTTATATACTAATCAGATAGTTATACTGATATATTTGTTCTTATTCTTTTCATCTTAAAGCATAATTCCGATGTTTCCATACCTTTTTATAGATAAAAATAATTAAATATATTCCACATGCATATAAATCCCTCATTTTCAAAAACCGCCTTTATACAAGCCAATTGGCAAAAGAAGCCTCTTTTAGTACGGCGCGCCTTTAGTTTTGACTCACCGATAATGTCAGGAGAGACCTTAGCTGGTATGGCCTGTGAGGAATTTATTGAATCGAGAATCATAAAAACAAATACCCATCAAACTGATTGGACATGTGATTACGGGCCTTTCTCCGAAAAATATTTTGAACAACTGCCTGAGAATAATTGGACCTTGCTAGTTCAAAACGTTGATGATTTTATGGATGAGGTTAAAGCCTTAGCCCAAGGTTTTGATTTTTTACCAGCTTGGCGATTAGACGATGTCATGTTTAGTTACGCTACCGCTGGTGGTGGTGTGGGGCCGCACTTCGATTATTACGATGTTTTTCTGTTACAAACCTCAGGTCAGCGCGAGTGGATTATCGGACAAGATTGCGATAGTGCATCTCAATTACGTGATCACTCGGATATGAAGCTCTTAGAAAATTTTGTAGAAAAAGAAAGACATGTTTTAGATTCTGGTGACATGATTTATATCCCAGCGGGGGTGGCACATTGGGGTACCGCACTTTCGGATGACTGCATTACAGCATCTATTGGTTTTAGAGCACCTGCCTATGGCGAGTTACTGTCAGCAAGTATCAATAAAATTGCAGACAACTTTTTGGCCGATCAACGTTATAAAGATACGCAAATCCATACCGATAAATATCTATTACCACAATCCATAAGAGAACAATTTTCTGTCATTTTGGACCA
>CALHVH010000002.1 GCA_938039225.1 uncultured Gammaproteobacteria bacterium | reverse complement strand
ACTTTGCAATAAGTCTTGACGAATTTCAATGCTGGTGTGTGCAAAACCATGTTTTTCTGCATGATGGTCAACCGTATAATCCGCTAAATCGCGTCCAGAGTAAGGTTGATTATCGCCTACCATCAAGCCCGTCTCTTTTGTAAGAGCTTCTAATAATGCATGCGGAATTCTAGGGTCCTTATCCCATAGCACACCAATTTCCCATGGTCGTGGAGTTGGATCACTCTTTAGTGCAGGTGTGAAACTATGGATTGAAATAAGTACAGGACACTGCTCTTCAACGGTATGTCTATCTAACTCCTTATGAATAGCCCTGTGATAAGCATAGTAGATCGATTCGGCTCGTTGAGCTTTATCAAACTCAGATAGGTTTTGATTGCCAATAACAGAAGTAGCATCACTGATTACAGTAAACGCCGAAGGATCACTTAAGTATCGATTGCAATCAACAACCAAACGAGAATAATTATTAGAAACTAAAGTGGCTTGTAAACTCTCTGCTAAGTTTTTAGCGACTTCAGCTGCACCAATATCCCATGCAATATGTCTTTGCAATTCATGCTGCGACAAACCTAGATTGTCTAAAATTTTTGGAATACGATTACTTGCATGATCACAAGAGATAATAATGGGTTTATCACCAAAACGAATACACTCAAACGCAGGCGGTTCATCGATTTGCAGCAAACTATCGGTGACAGGTGAAGTAACTTGTATTTTATTCATAGAATCGAACATACCTCATCAAAATCAAAACGAGGACTTCTAGGAAACAATCCTGCATCATCACCATAACCTAAATTAACTAAAAAATTTGATTTTATATTTGTGCCTGAGAAAAACACTTCATCAACTTTTTTCTTATTAAAACCAGACATTGGACCACAATCTAAACCTAAAGCTCTAGCGGCTAACATTAGATACGCACCCTGTAATGAACCATTCAATATCGCTGTATTTTTAATATGTTGTTCTCTGCCTTCAAACCAACTTTTAGCATCATCATGAGGAAAGAGCTTAGGAAGATATTCGTAAAAGTCTAAATCATAAGCAATAATTGCAGTTACTGGCGCTGTCATGGTCTTATCTAGATTACCTTTTGAGAGGGCTGGCTTTAATTTTTCTTTTCCATCACTACTTTTGACAAAGATTAAGCGCATAGGAGAGCAGTTAGCACTTGTTGGAGCCATTTTAGTGAGATTAAATAAGTTTTTTAGCAACTCATCTGGAATTTTTTTCGGTAGCCAAGCATTATGAGTACGAGCATTATTAAAGAGTAAATCTTGAAGTTTTTTGTCAAAATTTGACATTTTTATTCCTTAGGTAAATAAGCCAACAAACGAATTATACAAAGCCTAGTTCGAATTATGACATGTAAATTAATTATCAACTAAAACAATGACTTAAAACATAAATTTTAATTTAAAATTAATACTTTTGAACTAAAATTTGAATCATAGACTATTTATAGTTGTCTTGCACATTGAACATAAGATTCTAAAACGTTACAAAAACGTTACAACTTTTTGATCACGTTTAGCAAGTATATCTCATAGCAATCATAGAGTTTACTTGTAAGATAATTCCTACAGATTTTCAAGACCGTTTCATAACTGTTACAACCACAACTTTACACTTTGTTGCAATTCAAAAATAGCTCATTTACATTAGCCCCATCGGATTATGACATTGACGAATGACATCGTTTGATAAAACTAAGTACTTAGTAAACTGCAATTCTTTTTAATATAAATTTAATAAGCAGACGAAAAGGCAAGTTTATCGCGAGGTAAATACGCAAAGTTACAAATCTCATATGGAATGAGATGGTTGAACTACCGAATCTCAGGAAAGGAGATTCAAAAATGAAATTTAGAAAATTACTAACCGCTGCAGCTGCAGTATCTTTCGCCATTGCTGGCACATCCACATTTGCTGATCCACCAGCTGACTATTTAGCTGATCATCCGAATTCAGCTGAATTAATGGTCAAAACAGAAATCAAAAAGGCTTGCTATCTTGATGCAGTTGGCATGGTTGATTTTGGTGAAATTTACCCTGGTTGGAAGGGTGAAAGTATGAAACATAAAAACAATTCGAAAGTTAAATTTCGTTGTACTAAAGGAACTGCCTATGAAGTGAAATTTGATGTAGGTGAGTCTTATGATGGATACACACGTTATATGAAGCATCTTGAGCCAGGTGATATGCCAGCTGAAATGACTCAAATTCCATATTGGTTAATTAATGGTTCAAATGATAATGAAGCCGATGATGACTCTGATGAGTTAGGTACTGATGGTATTTATGGACAATCACACCATGGCGAAGGTCTGGGCTTATCTACAACAGAAGAGCTTATAGTTAAAGGCGTTATCTATGAAAGTGATTTAGCTGATGTTTTACCAGGCAGCTACAAAGACACAGTAACAGTAACTCTTTGTTTCTAAGAAATAGCTGATAACTATGAACTATACAATAGTAAACAGTGTAAACAGAACGGTCCATAGGGCCGTTCTAGTTTTTCTTTTGTTATGCTTAACAGCTCTTATATCCACACAGATATTTGCTGGCACAATGCAAATCACTCCGTTACGAGCCGAAGTTACTAACACCAACAAAAATGCCGTATTTGAAATATTTAATCCCACTGACAGTGAGCTCTCAGTTCAGTTACAACCGGTAACGTGGTCGCAAGATGGACAGCAAGAGATTTATGAAAAAACAACAGACATACTTGCTGTACCCGTACTATTTAAAATTCCGCCAAAAGAATCTCAAACAGTACGTGCTGCATTAATGGTGCCCAACCTAACTCAAATTGAGAAGAGTTACCGTTTAATTTTTACTGAAATACCTCCCCCACGAGTGAAAGGCGATACAGACGCACCCCTTAGCTTAAGAATGCGTCTTCAGATCAACTTACCAATTTTTGTTTTACCCAACAAAACCATAAAACCAGAACTAAACTTTAATGGATTAGAGGTAAATGAGGATGGTCAGTCATTAAAATTTGAGAATAATGGAGACCAACATATTCAGATTACGCAAATGACTTTCATTAATACCGATGGAAGTGAAAACCAAATTTTCACTTCAAACTATTTTTTACCCAATACAAGCAAGGCAATTGTTCCCAAGGATGTAGAACTGACAGCAGTACGAAAAGTTATATTCACAACTGACGTAGCTGACAACTTAGAATATGAGCTCAATCAATAAAAAGTGGCTACTATTTGCTAATTTATTATTTAAT
>CALHVH010000001.1 GCA_938039225.1 uncultured Gammaproteobacteria bacterium | reverse complement strand
TTAGTCGCTTCTTTGTAGTCCTCACCCGTTAACTTTTCATACTTTAAAGCCAACTCTTCATCCGTCTCAAGATTTAGTTCATCTAAAGGTATGCAATCTACAGGACAAACAATTTGGCATTGCGGTTTTGTGAAGTGCCCTTTGCATTCAGTGCACAAGTCGGTTTCTATCTCATAGATCTCCGGACCCATATAAATTGCATCGTTAGGACATACGGGTTCGCACACGTCACAATTAATACATTCATCAGTAATTATTAAAGCCATATTATTTCTATTTCAAATCAGTCATTGCGAGTACCACGTGGCAATCTTTTAGAGAAAATGAGATTGCTTCGTCGTTCCTTGTCGCAATGACGTGTCAATTATTTACTTGCGACGCGTTCTTTAATCGCTGCATTTACTAAAGGATGAACAAATTGACTAACATCACCTTCATAAGCAGCAATCTCTCTCACCATGCTTGAAGACAAATACGAATACTCATCCGCTGGTGTCATAAATAAGGTTTCAATGTTTTCATCTAATTGTCTATTCATAGAAGCTAGTTGAAACTCAAATTCATAATCAGACACGGCTCGAATTCCACGAATAATTACATTTAAGTTTTCTTGTTTAGCAAAATGAATAGTCAGATTACTGTAACCAACGATGCGTACATTACTTAAGTCCTGCAAAATATTTTGAGCCATAGATACGCGTTCGGCTAATGAAAATAAAGGTCTTTTTTTGGGGTTATCCGCAACCGCAACAACTACCTCATCAAACATGCCACTAGCACGACGAATTAAATCTGTATGACCATTAGTAATTGGATCAAAGGTTCCGGGATACATTGCACGAATGCCCATGGTGACTCCTAAATTAAAACTGTTTTTAAATTAATTAGTTACAAGTCGGGCACTTTTGGTCCCATTCAATTTGGCTGTAATCACTCAACCAGAACTAGATGATAACGTACTTGGCCCGCGGTTTTCTCACGAATCACTGACCAATTATGCGGTAATTCGGGCAAAACCGATTCTTTTTCAATTTCAATGTAAATGAGACTATCTGTTTGCGTGACTGCAGCTAAGTGTGGAATCAATTCTTGAATAAAATTCATTCTAAATGGTGGGTCTAAAAAGATAATATCGTAAGTCTGCAAATGAGTATTTTTCAAGAACTCGAGTGCGGGTTTTATATGAATATCTATCTGTTTTGGCGACAAATCAAGCAATTCAGTATTGACTCGAATTTGCTTAGCCGTGTGCTTATTGGTCTCAACAAAATCACAATATATCGCCCCTCGAGACAAGGCCTCAAATCCCAATGAACCTGAACCGGCAAATAAATCCAAACATTTAGAATTCGTAATATTTGTACTTAACCAGTTAAATAATGTCTCGCGAACCCTATCGCCTGTGGGCCTGAGTTGAGAATTTGCCTCCAAGCTCAAGCGCTTGCCTCGCCACTTTCCTGCGATAAGTCGAAATGAATTGCTCTGTTTTTGGGTCTTCTTTCGCATCCGGGGAGTATAAAGGGTATTGAAATGTATGCATATTTTAAAATTTAGTTCCACATAAGTAACTGAAATACTTGCATAAACAAACAGACACCCTTAGTCTAAACAACTAGTAAATAAATACAAAGTGGAGAAACACGCATGAAAGATAGATTTGTTCTCGGCGCTCTTGCAATTGGACTTTTAACAGGTGGCTGTAATAGCGTTGAAAGTGATGAATCAATAGCTCCAATTACTCAGGCAGCTCCATTTTCTCCTCAATTTAGACCTGATCTTGGCCTCATCCCATTTCCGAACGATTTATATTTTGCTGGATCAGATGATGGCACCTTAAATATTCCTGAGCTGAGTTCAAATCCCGGTGCTGCTGCTCTCAATACCATTGATGGTTTTTCTACAAATGCTTCTATAAAAGTTCGTTTTAGTGATGCATTAGAGCCTAGCTCTATTGTTGGAGGCTCAACAGCTCACTTATTTGAAATTGTCATTGATCCAGTCAGTAAAGCTCCATCGGGCTTTGTTGGTGCACTAGTACCAGGAGTTGATTACACCGTAGGTGTTTCAAGCGCGGCAAATGGGTCTGCTATTGCTGAATTCACTCCTTTAACTCCCCTGAATGCTGCAAGTGGTTACTTAGTGGCGTTCACAAGTGGCGTTCAAAATGCCGCTGGGGCCAATGCTGTTGCTGATACAACTTACCAAAACCTAAAAGATGCAATTGCTGCTGGTACCACTTTGCCAAACGCCACCGATGAACAAATCAAACAACTAGTTGGCGCTCACTTAACGATACTTGGTGCCGTTGGCGTAAGTGCTGATAATGTTTTAGTTACCTCTAGCTTTTCAACTCAAGCTAATACCGCAGTTTTAGAAGCCATTGCTGCTGCAACCACTACGGCTCAAGCGTCTTCTATTACACAAAATTTTGCTGCACCAGGCGTTCCACTTAGTACTAACTTAATTAATCCGGCACTACCAGGTTTCGCTGATGTTTACTCGGGGACTGTTGATACACCTTACTATTTAAGTAAAGTAGATCCTTTTGAAACATCTTGGCAAGGAGTTGGCGGTAGTAATTTAACCCGCTTTAACCCGCTACCTGTTGCCACAGAAACTCTTTCAATTCCAGCATTAATAACCGTACCAAATAGCACATCTCCTTTTTATCAAGCTTTTGTTGCTCAAACAGGATTTACCCCAGAGGCAGCTGGTTACCAATGGCCTTTAGTCATTTTTCAACATGGCATCACTGGCAATCGAACCAATGCGTTTGGTTTAGTAGATGCTTATGCTTCGGCCGGTTATGCAGTAATTTCTATTGACCAACCATTGCACGGGATAACCGATCCAAGCAATCCACTTTACATTGCAGGTGCAGAACGAACTTTTGATATTAATATTGATGATGACCCTTCTACAATTGACCCATCTGGCACGTATACGATTAACTTAGCTAATACTGCAGTTGGCAGAGACAATAACCGACAAGCCTCCCTAGACCTACATCAGCTTGCCAAGACTGCCCCAAGCATTGATATCAATGGCGATGGCACACCTGACTTTGATGGCTCACAAATGCACTTTATTGGGCAATCTCTAGGTAGTATCGTTGGAGTTCCATTCTTAGCCATTAATACCGATGTAGTCACTGGCACCTTAAGTGTTGGCGGTGGTGGAATTGGCGCCTTACTCAGAGAATCACCGTCATTTGGTCCAACCATTGAAGCTGGTCTAATCGCAGCTGGCCTAACCCCAGGCACTAGTTTGTATGATGACTACTGGCGGAATGCTCAAACGGTTATTGATGCATCCGACCCACTAAGCTACGCGGCTGATGCCGCTGCAAATCATGCAATCCTTTCACAAAAAGTGATTGGCGATACCGTAGTACCAAATTCATCAACTGATCGCCTCGTTGCTGCAATGGGATTACCAGCTGCCAATAGCCTAGGTATCAATCCTGGCCCTCTTGGAGCGGTGACCTTTACCCAAGGTGGACACGGAACATTACTTGTTCCAGTACCTAGTCTGGCCGCAACCATTGAAATGCAAACACAAGCAGTCGTGTTTGCTGCCGGTAACCCATTAGCCATGATTCCAGGTAATGGACAAGCAATTCTAATTCAAGATGCTAACGTGGTTGAAATTGCACCATAAGCTTTGACACAAATAATAGGATTTAGGGCAGCTTTTAAGCTGCCCTTTTTCTTTTCTAAGGTACAATGAATAAATATTTTTCATCTAGAAAACTCGCGAAATCAATAACAAAAATACGTAAACGACTTCGCCCAATGCAAGATTTACATTCATGACAGAAAAGAACAAAGCCGATTCAAAACCAGGTTTATTTAAGCGCCTTCGCTCGTCACTTAATAGTGGCAACTCCTGGCTAACCACCGATATTGGAGAGATGCTCTCAGGCGGCGTTATTGATGAGGATTTTTTAGAAGATTTAGAAATGCGCCTGCTTAGTGCTGATGTTGGTGTCGATGCAACTGAAAGCTTGTTGCAACCATTACATGACAAGTTAAAGCGTCAAGAAAAAGCAGATACCAACGCGGTATTAGCTACTTTACGTACTGGCATGCTTGATATTTTAAGGCCTACTGAACAGGCCTTAGACTTTGATCAAGTACGTGAACAAAATGTGCCACTTGTAATTTTAATGGTTGGTATTAATGGGGCTGGTAAAACAACCACAATAGGTAAACTGGCTACGCAATGCCTTCGACGTCTACGAACAGTTATGCTTGCCGCAGGAGACACTTTTAGGGCTGCGGCCGTAGAACAATTACAAACCTGGGGAGAGCGCAATCAAGTGCCCGTTATTTCACAGGGCACAGGGGCTGATCCCGCCGCCGTAATTTTTGATGCTATGCAAGCGGCTGAAGCACGAAATATCAATGTTCTAATTGCTGATACAGCGGGTCGTTTACACACTCAAAGTAATTTAATGGACGAACTTAAAAAAATCAAAAGAGTGATGGGCAAGCAACATCCTAATGCTCCGCATGAAACTCTATTGGTCATTGATTCAAGCCAAGGACAAAACGCCTTACAACAAGCTAGAGAGTTTCATAAAGCCATTGGAGTAGATGGCTTAGTCTTATCAAAACTTGATGGCTCAGCCAAAGGCGGCATTTTACTTGCCATTGCCAAAGAACTTGCGATACCAGTTCGTTTTATTGGTATTGGTGAAGGCATAAACGACCTAATTGCCTTTAATGCTGAACAATACGTTGATGCCCTCTTAGCCGATGAACATGATGACACTTATCAAAAGGCCAATTAATGATACGTTTTGATAATGTTTCTAAAAGTTATCCTAATGGTCATCAAGCGCTGACCAATCTCAATCTTTCTGTTCCTAAAGGTGAGATGGTATTTTTAACCGGTCATTCGGGAGCCGGAAAAAGTACGCTTCTTAAGTTAATCGCATTAATCGAACGCCCCACTCGCGGGCAGTTATTTGTAAATGGACGCAACCTTAATTCAATCGACCGAAGCTTAGTATCTTATTATCGTCAACATCTCGGCATGGTATTTCAAGATAATCGTTTACTTCAAAAGCAAACGGTTTTCGACAACGTGGCCTTACCTTTAGTTATTAAGGGCTTAAGTAAACGTGATATTAAAAAACGTACTGAAGCAGCTTTAGATCAGGTTGAATTATTAAACAAAAAAAGCTTACTCCCCAGTAGCCTGTCCTCAGGGGAGCAACAACGGGTTGGTATAGCCCGAGCCATTGTAAGCAAACCAATGCTCCTCATTGCCGATGAACCAACGGGCAATCTTGACCCAGATTTATCTTGGGATATTCTTCAATTATTTAAACGCTTTAATGAAGTTGGTGTAACCGTATTAATTGCTACGCATGATTTAAGTTTAGTGAATCAAATGGATCAGCCAGTAATTACCCTTGATCATTCACGTTTGGCGGAGTCTTAATATGGCCAATCAAACAAAGAAAAAAACGACTCGACGTAAATCAAAGGCGAGCAATACTCCAACAACTACTAGTCCACTAAAATTGACTTTATCGCAACACAGTTTTCATTTTTTGGATAGTTTAAAAGGTTTAATTAAAGAGCCAATATCAACCTTAATGACCACCTTAGTCATTGCAATTGCTATAGCCTTACCAAGCTGTTTATATCTTCTGATAAGTAATGCTCAAGGACTTACCGAACGCTGGGAAACCACACACGATATTAATGTCTTCGTAGAGGGCTCACTCAGCAATACAGATTTAGAAGCTTTACAAAAGAAAATATCGCAGCGTCCAGATGTACAGCTAGTTCGAACAATAAGCTCTCAGCAAGCTTTAGAAGAATTAAAACAAGAAATACAAATGCAGATGATTAGTGATGCTATAGGCTCAAATCCTTTGCCGCATACATTAATTGTAAGCCCTGAAAACAAAGTCATCAGTGACAAAACTAATGACTCTATACAAAAACTCAATCAAGAACTTGCTGATTTACCTTCTGTTGATTCAGTCCAACTAGACGCTGATTGGGTGTTGAAGTTTCGCAGTGTGGTCGATTTACTAAAACGTTGTGTCTATCTTTTAGCTGCTCTACTCTCACTGGGAATGTTATTGGTGGTTAGCAATACCATCCGTTTACACGTGCAACAAAAGCACAATGAAATTGAAGTTAAAAAACTGGTGGGTGCCAGTGATGATTTTGTTCGACGTCCATTTTTATACCTTGGATTTTGGTATGGTTTTATAGGCTCGATCATTGCCCTAATATTAGTCAGCATCCTATTAGTCAGTATTTCTGGACCAGCCTCAAGACTCTCGGAACTTTATTTAAGCAGCTTTGAACTACGCGGCTTAAAACTGAGCGACACTCTATTTCTTATTATTTTTGCGTCTCTGCTTTCATTAGTGGGTGCATGGATTGCCGCGCAAAGAGCCTTACTTAAAATTGATGTGAGCTAATATTGCGTCGCACAAAATATATACAAAATCGATAAAATACTGTTTTTATTAGTTATTTTGTAATATTTCTCTTGGAACTAGTGTCCTTATTAGCACTCTAATCCCCAGAGTGCTAAAATCCGCTTAGGAGACAATAATGACAACAGCCAATTTACCTATCATGACCAATCAAACCGCAAGCTTGCCATCGATTAAGCATAATTATGAATTGATGCTTAAAGGAGCCAACTCAAGTATCGAGTCTTATATGAGTTCGGTTTCTGCAATCCCTGTATTGAGCAAAGAAGATGAAGTCATATTAGCCACTCGCTTACAAGAACATGGTGACCTTAATGCTGCGCGTGAGTTAATTCTTCCGCACCTTCGCTTTGTTGTGCATATTGCAAAAGGCTACAAAGGTTATGGATTACAACTCAACGATTTAATCCAAGAAGGTAATATCGGATTAATGAAAGCCGTCAAACGATTTGATCCAAATGTTGGGGTGCGTCTAGTATCTTTTGCGGTGCATTGGATTAGAGCTGAAATTCATGAATATGTCATTAAGAACTGGCGTTTAGTTAAAATTGCTACAACTAAATCGCAACGTAAACTTTTCTTTAACCTTCGCAAAATGCGTAAAAACCTTGGCTGGTTAAGTCATGAAGAAAGTTTGACTATTGCCAAAGAGTTAAACGTTAAAGTAGAAACTGTGCGTGAAATGGAAAAACGCATAACGGGTTCTGACATCGGTTTCGATCTTAGCGCTTCTGATGATGACGAGAAAAGCTTTGCTCCAGTCGCGTATTTAGAAAAACAAGATGCAAACCCGGCTGAAATACTTGAAGCTGAAGATTATGGCTCTCATAACAATCAGCAACTTGCTAAAGCCTTGGGCGAACTTGACGATAGAAGTCGTGACATACTTAAGCAACGTTGGTTAAGCGAAAGCAAAGCGACATTGCATGACCTAGCTGATCAATACTCAATTTCTGCCGAAAGAGTTAGACAACTAGAAGCTAATGCCATGAAAAAATTACGAAAATATATAGAAATTTAAAAATTTAAAGATATATATTTTTTAAAAGCCGATGCAATGCATCGGCTTTTTTGTTACTTTTGTATTTTCTATAAAACATCTATGACGCGAGAACCAAAATGAATACCCTCATCATTGGAAATAAAAATTATTCTTCGTGGTCTTTAAGACCTTGGCTAATATTAAAAGAAGCTGAAATTGAGTTTGATGAAATACTCATTAAACTCTTTACTGACGGCTATGAGGAAAAACTCGGAGAGTACTCACCAACAAAACGAGTGCCCGTTCTACGTAGTGCCAAACACGTTATTTGGGATTCCTTATCTATTGCAGAGTACTTAAATGAATCTTATCCTGAAAAACAGTTATGGCCTCAAGATCCAGATAAAAGAATTTTAGCTAGAACTATTTCATGTGAAATGCATTCCGGTTTTTTCGCTTTACGAGAAAAAATGCCGATGAATTGTCGAGCTACAAATCGCGTTGTGAGTATGGATGATCACTTACAAACTGACATAGACCGAGTTATTCAGATTTGGACCGAATGTCGCAATCAAAATGCATCTCATGGACCTTGGCTTTTTGGAGAATTTTCTATAGCAGATGCAATGTATGCTCCCGTTGCATTTCGTTTTGCAAGCTATCAGGTTATTCTCTCTGGTGCTGCAAAAGAATACTGTGATTTTATGCTTTCAAGACCCGCAATGCTGCAATGGAAAGCTGAAGGCGCTGCTGAAAAAGAAGTTATTGAAGCTGGCGAAGTAGGAATAACCTAGTTAATAGTGTTTATACAAGGCAATTTTGTTAAAAATTAGTAAATACAAGCATTATTCACTTGACGCTAAGTTCAGGTATTCATAGACTGTTTAGCCACGTTTCTAAATCGTACTTACGACGTTGAAGGACAACAACGCAGAAACTCATATACAAGGAGAACTTAATGTCTATTGCTAGAGTTACTGAGATTATTGCCTCATCAAGTAAAAGTTTTGATGATGCAGTACGCCAAGGAGTTAAACGTACAAACAAAACCATCGACAATATTACAGGTGCATGGGTCGAAGATATGAAAGTTGTTATTGTTGACGGTGAGGTTTCGGAATACCGTGTAGCATTAAAACTTTCATTCATTCTTAAAGATTAATTAACTATTAAACGCTTTCAACGAAAGCCTAAACAGGAGAAAAACTATGTCTATAGCTCGCGTAACGGAAATTACTGCTTCATCAAAAAAATCTTTTGAAGATGCTGTTAAAGCTGGTATTAAAAAAGCTAACAAAACACTTGATAACATTACAGGTGCATGGGTTGGTGATATGAAAGTTGTTGTTGCCGACGGTGAAGTTTCAGAATACCGTGTAAACATGAAAGTGACATTCATTCTTAAGGATTAATTTCAAAAGATAAATGTCATTCCCACGCAGGTGGGAATCCATTAATAAAAGCCCGCTATAAGCGGGCTTTTTTACTTTACTCTATAGAAAAAATCTATTTATATTTTTTCCCATTATGTTCAATATAGCCTTCCTCATGATATCCACGCGGATCATGGTGGGTCCAGTGTATTACTCCACCTTTTTCATTAAACTCATACTCGCCATGCACTATCACATCATCACCTTCCCTTAAGGGTACATAAGGGGCAAGATCAATATTGTGAGCAACCAACAACCATTTCTTTTGCCCTATATCCAGCAAGAACTTTTGATGTCGACTGCCTTTATTATCATCAGGTAGTATCTTTCCTACTCGTCCTACCGCGGTTACTATCTCATCAGATTTACGCTGTTGGTAAAGTTTAGCTATTAAAGCATTATCATTTCGTTGAGTACCTTTACCATTTGTACTTACAGGGCTACTAACTTGCGTTTTAGACTTATTCTTAGCCTCTTGTGCAGTAGTTTGGTTTTTAGCCTGATGGTCCGTAGCTTCAGAATTATTCAGCCAACCTTGTTGCTGAGCAAACCATACAATACCGACAACAAGCGCATAAGTAAGACCCCGCATTAATTTACGTTTTGCAAATTTTGGAGCATTGAAATTATTTTTTTGTGACATAGTATTAATCTATAAAACGCATTAAGGCTGACAGTGTGCCAGCCTTAATGTATTGATTACAAGTAAAAGATTGTATCTTTTATGAAAAAATATCTTTAACCTTCTTCTACTATTGGTAATAAGGTTAACTCAACCCTACGATTAGCCTCACGTCCAGACTCACTGGAATTGTCAGCGATAGGGTATGCTTCCCCATAACCTACAACCAGTAAACGATTTAGATTAATTCCTTTATTATTTAAATAAGCAGAAACTGTGCCCGCTCTTCGCTCAGATAAAGACTGATTGTATTGATCAGAGCCTGTACTATCTGTATGACCCGCAAGTTCAACTACGGTTTTATCGTACTCATTTAATACCAAAGATACTGAATCCAAAACACTAAAAAAGTTGCCATTTAGGTCAGAACTATTAGTAGCAAAGGTAATATTACCAGGCATATTCAGAACAATATTATCGCCATCGCGTGAAACACTTACCCCTGAACCTCGTAATTGCTCCCGCAATTTAGCTTCTTGAACATCCATATAGTAGCCAACGCTACCGCCTGCAATACCACCGACACCAGCACCGATTAAAGCACGCTTTTTACGTTCACGTGAGTCGTCACCGGTAAGCGCTCCAAGAACCGCTCCAGAAACCGCACCAATGATCGCGCCCTTGGTGGCCTTAGATGTTTGCTCATCTCCACTGTATGGATTGTAAGTTGTACAGCCTGTCGTCATTACTGCAGTAAGCGCAATAACTGAAAATAATCGTGTAACTTTATGTTTAGAAAAATTGTTCATAGGTATCTCCTTTTATGTGTAGATACGGTGCTAGTTTAACTTTAAAAAATGAATAGCAAATGAATAAATCTGAATAAATTGAATTTTACAGTATAAATAAACACTATTTAAATAATAACTAATGATTATAAAGACTTAGCATTGATATGATCGTCAAAAAATATACTTGTTATAAATAAACAGCGAGTGTAAAGTGCTAATTCAATATGCAATTTGAGTAAAAATTATGCGTAAAGTTGATCAATTCTTAGCAGAATATGGCGCCAGTCATCAAAACCCGACCAATAAACTCATCCACTGGATATGTGTTCCTTTGATTGTGTTAAGTGTCATTGGACTACTCGGTTCAATTCCAGTTCCTGAATTTATTAGCAACATTTCGCCAAGACTAAACTTTGGCAGTATCGCACTAATTCTAGGGATTATTTATTATGCCTTTTTATCATTGCCTCTAGCCTTAGGCATGGTTCTATTTTCAATTGCAATTGTTTACGTAATACACCTTATGCTTGGAATAGACATTGCTTTATGGAAGCAAAGCTTAGCTATTTTTGTTGCTGCATGGGCTGTGCAATTTGTTGGTCATGAGATTGAGGGTAAAAAGCCTTCATTTTTAAAAGACATACAGTTTTTAATGATTGGGCCTTTATGGCTTTTATCATTTATCTACAAAAAAGTTGGTATTAAATATTAATTTTTTATATGTGTTTCAAATTCAAACTAAAACTTGTTTAACTCTTTGCTTCCAAAAATGATGTACAACAATTAATAAGGCTAAGGATATACCTGCAATTTTTAGTCTTTCATCATTTGGTAAATCAATAACTGCTGCCATAAACCCTATATTGCCAATCGAATGAAAACTTGCAGCGGATATCCATGACTTACTCTCGGAGATTATCCAAGAGAATATCAATGCTGATACCAAGATAATTCCATAGCCTATTAGTAAAATTCCTGGGCTAGTACCGTCTTGAAGAAACCATAAATGCCAAGCCCACCAAACAATTGAAATAATCACAGCGCGTAACCATATTGGTCTTGGTGATAATGCATCATGCATATAACCACGCCAGCCAATTTCTTCACCTAAGGCATAAAGAAAGATTAATGCTCCTAATATTGCACCGGCTAAATGTGGATTAATGCCTTGCTCATTTGGATAGCCAAAAAATGCGAACACTCCTGCAGGAATTAATGACATTAGTATAGCGCCATTACGCCATGTACCAAATAATGATGAGATACGATTCTGTCTACCAAATAACTTCCAGGAAAGAAACGCAGCTATTGCAGGACCCCATCCTACTAGAAATACCACAAATACAAGAGTGACAAAGATATTGTATTGCCCTTGATTATAAAAATCGAAAAAACCTGGGCGAAATATTCCAGACAATACTATAGCGATAATGCAATAAAAAATTATTCCATAAAGTGGCTTATATGTATTCACAGTTTGATTAACTCAACAATATTTAAAAGCGAATCTTAACACCTAGCCCAAAATCATATTCAGAATGTTTTTTCATAACTAGATCGAATTGCTTATTAACGGTATAGGCTAATTCAGCAGCCCACTCTTCTTTTTCATGTGTGTCGTATTCAGCTTCTAGATGCAATTCGAATCTATCTGTAAGTTGCAATTCTTTCTCTAAGCTAATACGAACATCACCTTCGTGGTTAATTCGCAGTTGACTATCAAACATATAGGGCAACATATAATTCACTGCGGCATAAGCGTGGCTATCGAATTCCTCTTCTAGGCTGTCTTCAAACTCCACACCAAACTCAGTACTTAAAAATCGATGATAATAGTGACCAAAACTTAAATCGACATCATAATCATTTTCGTAATCACTTTCCCACTCAAGCATTAAGGTTTTACGTGTAGTGATTGATTTAATAACTCCCTCACTCATATTGCTAAGTAATTCAACATCCGCCCACGAGTAGCGATGATCTTTTTTATTGAATTGTTTTTTAAGCTCAACCATTTCAGGATCAAACACTGAACCGTTATAAGAGAAGATTCGCGACATCCCTGCTTTCATGTGATACAAAACATGGCAATGGAAGAACCAATCTTTTTCTTCATTGGCATCAAATTCAATAACGACCTTACCCAAAGGCGGCACATCCACGGTATGCTTCAATGGAGAATAATCTCCATGTTTGTTAAGGACTCTAAAGAAATGTCCATGCAAATGCATTGGGTGATGCATCATGGTTTCATTAGTGAGAGTAATACGAATTTTTTCTCCTTTATTTATCTTAATGAAGTCGGACTCGAGGAGCGTTCTATTATTAAAGGTCCACACATAACGATTCATATCACCATTCAAAGTAAAGTCAATTTCGCGTAGTGGCTGACTATCCGGAATAGTCGTATCTTGTTTAGAACGCAGTTGCGAATAAGGAGGCATAGGTCGATCTTTCGTACCCATGTCCATCATAGAATGGTCCATTGAACCCATATCCATATTGGAATGATCCATGCCACCCATAGAATGACCTGCGTGCAAATTATAAAGATCTGGCTTAGGAACATCCGGTGCATATTGAACTTGTGGCGAGTTTCTATCACCAATAAACAAAGACGTATGACCTGAACCATCTTGTGCGGTTGCTCTAAACTCTGCACTTCCAGTTTCAGGAACTTTCACCGTAACATCATAGGTTTCGGCAATAGTAATTAAATTACGTTTTACTCGAGTTGGTCTTACCGGCATTCCATCGGCCTCAATCACTCGTTGTCGATGCGCTGCATACTCAGTGTAAAAATAGGTAGAGGCACCCGCGTTAATAATTCGTAAACGAACAATTTCTCCTGGTTTTGCATCTAGATAATCAATTTTTTTACCATTAGTTAAAAACGCATCATAGGCCACATC